>JALVVO010000174.1 GCA_027023345.1 Thermaceae bacterium | reverse complement strand
CCTCCTGCCCTTGGCGGTCCTCTTCCTCCTCGCGCTCCTCGCCGGGGGCTTCCTCCTCTTCCGCCCCGCGACGCCGCGGGCCGAGCCCCCCGCGCCCTCGGAGCCCGAGCCCGCGCGGGCCGAGCTCCCCGCGCCCTCCACGCCGGAGCGGGTACGCCTCCGCGTCGCCACCGAGCCCCCGGGGGCCAAGGTCTACCTGGACGGCTACTTCCTGGGCGAGGCCCCGGTGGAGCTCGAGGTCGAGGCCGGCCGGCGGCTCCTCCGGGTCGAGGCCGAAGGCTACCTCCCCCACGAACAGCAGCTGGACCTCGAGGGCGACCGCGCCCTCACCCTGCGCCTGGTGCCGAAGCCCGAGAAGAAGCCCGAAGCCCCCCCGCCCCCGAAGAACCTCACCCTCCGCGTGACCGAGCGGAGCTGGCTTCGGGTGACCACCCCGGAGGGGAGGAAGCTCTACGAGCGCACCGCGACGCCGGGGACCGAGCTCACCTTCGAGCTCCCGGTGGTGGTGAAGACCGGGAACGCCGGCGGCGTGCGCGTTCTCCTCGGGGGAAAGGACCTCGGGCCCATGGGGAAGCCCGGCGAGGTCGTCACCCGGCGGTTTGAAGCCCCGAAGAAGAGCGAGTAGACTCACCCGGATGGCCGGACGCATCGCCTTCGCAAGCCTCGGCTGCGCCAAGGCGCTGGTGGACAGCGAGCAGCTCATCGCCCGGCTCCGGGCGCTCGGCTACGAGCTCGTCCCTGCCTACGAGGAGGCCGACCTCGCCATCGTCAACACCTGCGGCTTCATCAACCCGGCGATCGAGGAGAGCCTCACGGAGATCGGCCTCGCCCTCGAGAAGACCCCCAAGGTGGTGGCCACCGGCTGCCTCGGCGCCCGACCCGAGGTGATCCGGGCCGCCCACCCCGGGGTCCTCGCGGTCACCGGCCCCGCCCAGTTCGACGCCGTGCTCGAGGCGGTGACCCGGGCCCTGCCCCCCGACACGGACCCGAAGACCGCCCTCGTTCCCCCCCGGGTCCGGCTCACCCCCCGCCACTACGCCTACCTTAAGATCGCCGAGGGCTGCGACAACCGGTGCAGCTTCTGCATCATCCCGAAGCTCCGCGGCCCCCAGGTCTCCCGCCCCCTCGACGAGGTGCTGAGGGAGGCCGAGGGCCTGGTAAGGACCGGGACCCGAGAGCTCATCGTCATCGCCCAGGACACCCTGGCCTACGGCCGGGAGCGGGGCGAGCGGGGCACGCTTTTTAAGCTCCTCGACGGCCTTGCCGAGCTCGGCGTCTGGGTGCGGCTCCTCTACGTCTACCCCTACCCCGAGGTCGAGGTCCTGGTCGAGAAGATGGCCGAGGGGAAGCTCCTCCCTTACCTCGACGTGCCCCTCCAGCACGCGAGCCCGAGGATCCTCCGGGCCATGCGCCGCCCCGGCGACGCCGAGCGCTACCTCGAGCGCATCCGGGCCTGGCGGCGCTCTGTGCCCGAGCTCACCCTCCGCTCGGTCTTCATCGTAGGCTTCCCCGGCGAGACCGAGGAGGACTTCGAGCTCCTGCTCGACTTCCTCGAGGAGGCCGAGCTCGACCGGGTGGGGGCCTTCACCTACTCCGAGGTCGAGGGGGCGGCGGCGAACGCGCTTCCCGGCCGGGTCCCGGAGGAGGTCAAGGAGGAGCGCTACCACCGCCTGATGGAACGCCAGGCGGAGATCAGCGCCCGGCGGATGCGCCGGTGGGTGGGGAGGACGATCCCGGTGATCGTGGACGAGCCCGGCGAGGACGGCGCCTGGATCGCCCGCGGCCCGGGCGACGCCCCCGGGGTGGACGGGGTGGTCTTCCTCGAGGGCGAGGGCGTCCGGGTCGGCGAGCGCTACCTCGCCCAGGTCGAAGGCGCCGACACCTACGACCTCTTCGCCCGGGTCCAAAGCCCCCTACCCGCTTCCCCGGGCGGGGGCGCAAAATAGGGGGCGTTATGTATCTCGTCATCGCCGGCGGCGGAGAGGTGGGCTCGGAGCTCGCCAAGAACCTCCACACCGAGCACGACGTGGTGGTCATCGACCACTCCCCCGACGCCGCCGAACGGCTCGCCAACTACGACGTGCGGGTGGTGGTGGGCAACGCCACCGACCCCGAGGTCCTCCGGGAGGCCGGGGTCGAGCGGGCCGACGCCTTCATCTCCGCCACCAGCATCGACGAGGTCAACCTGATCAGCTCGCTTTTGGCCAAGGGCCTCGGCGCCAAGGAGGCGCTTTGCTTCGTGGGCCGGGCCGACTACGCCGAGGTGCTCACCGACCCCCGCACCATGGATATCCTCGGCACCCGCATCGACAAGGTCCTCTGGCCCCAGCGCTCGCTGGCCGAGGAGATCCTCGAGATCATCCTGATCCCCAAGGCGCTCGACACCGAGGAGCTCGCCGGGGGGCGCCTCCGGCTGATCGAGTACCTGGTGGAGGAGGGCGGCGCCTACGCCCACCGCTACCTGGGGGACCTCGAGTGGCCGGAGGGGACGCTCCTGCTCGGGGTGGTGCGAAAAGGGGAGTTCCTCTCCGCCCGCGAGCCCGACTTCGCCGAGCTCGTGCTCGAGCCCGGCGACCACCTGATCTTCGTCGCCACCCGGGGCTCCTTCCCCATCCTCCACGCCTACTTCGCCGGCACCGAGCGGGTGCGGAAGATCATGATCGTGGGCGGCGGAGCGGTGGGCTACATGGTCGCCCGGGAGCTCGAGAAAAGCGGCGTCGAGCTCGTGCTCATCGAGATGGACGGGAAAAGGGCGGCCTGGCTCTCCGAGCAGCTCTCCCGCACCCTGGTCCTCCAGGGCGACGGCACCGACCTCGAGCTCCTCGAGGCCGAGGGCATCGAGGAGACCGACGTCCTGGTAGCGGTGACCAACAACGACGAGAAGAACCTCCTGGTCTCGCTCCTCGCCAAGCAGGTGGGGGTGGAGAAGGTCATCACCCGGGTGGGCCGGAGCGAGAACCGGCCGCTCTTCGAGCGGGTGGGGATCGACATCCCCCTCACCCCGCGCCAGGCGGCGGTGCGCGAGGTGATCCACCACCTCACGCCGGGCGGGGTCGAGCACCTGGCGGTGATCGAGGACAAGGTCGAGCTGATCGAGGTCCCAGTGGCCGAGGTCCTCGCCGGGAGGCGGGTGGGGGAGCTCGAGCTCCCGGCCAAGGCGGTGGTGGTGGCGGTACTCCGGCCGCGCACCGTGGAGCTCGCCCGGCCTGAGCTCGAGCTCCGCAAGGGCGACCGCCTCCTCGTCCTCACCCCCCGCGAGCTCACCGAGGAGGTGGCCCGGGTCCTGGGGCAGGCGCCATGAGCCGCTTTGTCCTCTACGTCACCGGCGTCGCCTACTGGGTGATCGGCTGGGTGCTCTTCGGCTTCGCCGTCCTCGCCCTCCTCTGGGGAGAACCCACCGTCCCCTTCCTGCTCGCCGCCGGCGTCGGGCTCGGCCTCGGCTACCTGCTCCAGACCCTCGGCGAGGCCAAGGCCGAGCCCCGGCGGAGCGAGGCGCTCTTCTCGGTGGCGATCCTCTGGCTGCTCGTACCCCTCCTCGGCGCCCTGCCCTACTGGTTCGGCGGCTACTTCGGCTTCGTGGACGCGCTCTTTGAGTCCATGTCCGGCTTCACCACCACCGGGGCCACCGTGCTCACCGACTTCGGCGCCCTCCCGAGGAGCCTCTTCCTCTGGCGCGCGCTCACCCAGTGGTTCGGCGGCGTAGGGATCATCCTCCTCTTCATCGCCGTCCTCCCCCACCTGGCGGTGGCCGGGCGCCAGATGTTCTTCGCCGAGTCCACCGGGGTGCATAAGGAGAAGATGACCCCGCGCCTGAGGCACACCGCCGAGGCGGTGCTCCGGGTCTACGTCGCCCTCACCCTCGGCGCCCTGCTCGGCTACCTGATCGGGGGCATGGGGTTCTACGACGCCCTGGCCCACGCGCTGACCACCATCCCCGCCGGGGGGTTCAGCCCGCGGGGCGACTCGTTCGCCTCCTTCAGTCCGCTCGCCCAGTGGGTTGCTGTCGTCTTCATGTTCCTCGCCGGAGCCAACTTCATGCTCCAGTTCCGCCTCTTCTTCCAGCGGGAGCCCAAGCCGCTTCTTTCCGACCCCGAGTTCCGGGCCTACGCCCTGGTCATCGTGCTGGCCTCGCTGGGCCTCGCCGTCTACCTCTTCGGGCACCACGATTACGGGCTCGAGGCCAGCCTCCGGCACGCCTTCTTCCAGGTGGTCTCGATCCTCACCACCACCGGCTACGCCAGCGCCGACTTCGCCCAGTGGACGGTCCCCGCCCAGGTCATCCTGGTGGCGCTGATGTTTCTCGGCGGCTCGGCGGGCTCGGGGGCCGGCGGCATCAAGATCGTCCGCTGGCGGATCATGCTCTACCACATCCTCCGGGAGCTCAAGCGCACGCTGCACCCCCAGGCGGTGATCCCCCTGCGGCTCGGCGGCCGCCCGGTGGGGGAGGACGTGCTCCGCCAGGTCTCGGCCTTCGTCGCCCTCTACGTCGTCACCTTCGCCACCGGCGCCCTTGTCGTCGGCCTGATCGAGGGCGACCTGGTCGTCGCCTTCACCGCCAGCGCCGCCACCGTGGGCAACATCGGCCCCGGCCTCGGCCTCGTGGGGCCGATGGCCAACTTCGCCTGGATGCACCCCTTCACCAAGCTGGTCCTCACCTTCGAGATGTGGGCCGGTCGCATCGAGCTGATCCCGGTCTTTTTGCTCCTCTTCCGGGAGCTCTGGCGGGGGGTCCTAAGGCGCTAGCTAGCAGCGGGCCATGCTGGCCGGGCAGCGGCAGCGCATCTTGCAGCGGACGCAGCTCGCCCGGTGCCACCCCACCCCGAGCCCGCCCACCAGCAAAAAGGCCAGGAAAAGGCCGAGCCGGGCCGGGGTGAACGCGGCGAGGAGCAGATAGACCCCAGCCAAAAGGGGAAGAAGATAGGCGGACCCCCAGGTGAGCCCGGCCGCCCGCACCCCGAGCGCGTAGTTCCCCGAGCCCCGGGGGTAGAGCCGGGCCGCGAGGAGCCCCCAGCCGGTCCCGCACCGGCGGCCGTAGTAAAAGCAGTGGGTGCAGAGGTGCCTGCGCAGGAAAAAGCCGAGCAAGTAGACGAGCAGGCCGAGGTAAAACGCGGCTAGCGCCGGCGAGAGGGGCCAGAGCAAAGCGGCCCCGAGCCCGAACTGGGCCAGGTAGACCGCGTTCTGGCCGATCACGAACGGCCAAGGGTAGGCCTCGAGCCCGGCGGCGTAGAAGCCCCGTTTCATCTTCCTGTAATAAGGTTAAACCGATATGGCCAAGGTCGAATCCTTCGAGCTCGACCACACCCGGGTCCAGGCCCCCTACGTGCGGCTCGCCGCCACCGGGCCGGGGCTCACCAAGTGGGACCTGAGGCTCGCCCAGCCCAACCGGTCGGCGATCCCCACCGCCGCCCTGCACACCCTCGAGCACCTCCTCGCCACCTACCTCCGGGACCGCCTCGAGGGCGTCTTCGACCTCTCCCCCATGGGCTGCCGCACCGGGTTCTACCTGACCGTGGTCGGAGCGCCGAGCGAGGAAGAGGTCCGCGCCGCCTTCGAAGCAGCCCTTAGGGACGTGCTCGCCCACGAGGGGCCGGTTCCCGGCGTAAGCCCCCTTTCCTGCGGCAACTACCGCGACCACGACCTAAAGGGCGCGAAGGCCTGGGCGAAGCGCGTGCTGGACGCGGGTATTCGCGTCCAGGAGACGATTCCCCTGCCATGATCCTCCTGCTTGCCGCCGAGGGCAAGGAGGCGGCGGCGCTCCTCCGCCGGCTCGGGGGACGCGCCCGGGTGCCCGGCCCCTTCCCCGCCCACCGCGGTCGGTTTGCCGCAAAGGAAGCGGTAGTGGTCCAGACCCAGGTGGGCAAGGCGGCGGCGGCCGCCGCCACCGCCTGGGCGATCGCGACCTTCCGGCCGAAGGCCGCCTTCTTCGCCGGGGTGGCCGGGGCCCTCGCCCCCGAGCTCCGGCAGGGGGACCTCCTCGTCGCCCTCGACGCGGTCCAGTGGGACGTGGACCTCACCCCTTTCGGCCGCGCGCCGGGGGAGCTCGCCACCGGCGAGCGCTTCGTCCCCGCCGACCCCCGGCTCTCCTCCCTCGTCGAGGAGGCCGCCGGCGCCCGGGTCGGCCGGGTGGCGAGCGGCGACCGCTTCGTCGCCGACGAGGCGCTCGCCCGCTGGATCCGGGAGACCTTCCGGGCCGACGCGGTGGAGATGGAGGGCGCGGCCGCCCTCTGGACCGCCCGGCGCCTCCGCGTCCCCATGGCGCTCCTCCGGGTCGTCTCCGACCAGGCCACCGCCGGCTCCGACGTGGAGTTCGCCCTCTTCCTCGCCGAGGGAAGCGAGCGGATGGCGTCGGCCCTCGAGCGGGCGGTGTCCCGTCTAAAATAGGTCGAGGGAACGCACCCATGGAGCTAAAAGTCCTTTCCGGTAGCGCCAATCCCGAGCTGGCCCGGCGGGTGGCCGCCGAGCTCGGCCTCCCCCTCTCCGAGGCCGAGCTCGGCCGCTTCCCCGACGGCGAGGTCCGCCTTAGGCTCGCCGAGAGCGTGCGCGGGGCGGACGTGTACGTGATCCAGCCCACCAGCCCCCCGGTCAACGACCACCTGATGGAGCTCCTCCTCTTCGCCGACGCGCTAAGGCGGAGCTCGGCCCGCCGCATCAACGCGGTCATCCCCTACTTCGGCTACGCCCGCCAGGACAAGCAGACCAAGGGCCGGGAGCCGATCAGCGCCAAGGTGGTGGCGGATCTGCTCGAGCGGGTCGGGGTCCACCGGGTGATCGCCGTGGACCTGCACGCGCCCCAGATCCAGGGGTTCTTCAACATTCCCGTGGACCACCTCTCGGCGGTGCGGCTCTTCGCCGAGTACCTGGTACGGGAAGGGCTCACCCAAAACGCGGTGATCGTGAGCCCGGACGCGGGAAGGGCGGAGGAGGCCCGGAGGCTCTCGGAGCTCCTCGAGCTCCCCATGGCCATGCTCGCCAAGAGGCGCCGGGGCCCCACCGAGACCGAGGTCACCTACGTGATCGGCGAGGTCAAGGGGCTTCGCCCCATCCTGATCGACGACATCGTCTCCACCGGCGGCACCATCCGGCGCGGGGTCGAGGCCCTCCTCGCCGCCGGGGCCCGCCCCGAGGCGGTGGTGATGGCGACCCACCCGGTGCTGGTGGGGCCGGCGCGGGAGAACCTCGCCCACGAGGGGATCGAGCGGGTGGTCTTCACCGACACCATCCCCCTCGCCGAAAACCCCGGCTACGTGGTGCTCTCCACCGCCCCCTTGCTCGCCGAGGCGATCCGCCGGGTCCACACCCACAAGTCGGTGAGCGAGCTCCTCACCCACCGGGGGCCGGTTGACCCCCTATTCTCAAGCGCGTAGACTCTAGACTGTTGCCGTGCGCCCCCCGGGGCGCGAGGGAGGACCAGCCATGGAATACAAGCTCCGCGCCTACTACCGCGGCGACGAGCGCCCCAAGGCGCTTCGCCGAGAGGGCAAGCTGCCGGCGGTGCTCTACAACCGCCACATGAACGAGAAGATCTACGTGGACTTCGTCGAGTTCGACAAGGTCTTCCGCGAGGCCAGCATCCACCACGTGATCACGCTCGAGCTCGAGGACGGAAAGACCGTGGATACCCTGGTCCGCCAGGTCGAGCTCAACAAGCGCAAGCACGTCCCCGAGCACGTGGACTTCTTCGCCCTCGCCGACGAGCCCATCGAGATGTACGTCACCCTGAAGTTCGTGGGCACCCCGGTGGGCACCAAGCTGGGCGGGGTGCTCGAGGAGGTCATGACCGACATCCTGGTCAAGACCCTGCCCCGGAACATCCCCGAGTACATCGAGGTGGACGTCTCCGGGCTCGAGATCGGCGACGTGCTCCACGTCGGCGACATTCAGTTCCCCGAGGGCGTGGAACCGCTGGTGGACAAGGAAGAAACCGTGGCCACGGTGGTGCCGCCCGAGGACGTCGAGCGGCTCGAGGCCGAGGCCGCCGAGGCCGAGGTCTCCGAGGCCGAGCCCGAGGTCATCCAGAAGGGCAAGGCCGAGGAAGAGGAATAAGCGGCGGAGCGAAGGGGGGCGCCCGAATCGGGCGCCCCTTTTGCTATGCTCGCGGGATGAAGCTTTTCGTCGACACCGACGCCGGGGTGGACGACGCCCTCGCCCTCCTCCTCGCCCTCGGCACCCCCGGGGTCGAGCTCGTGGGCGTCGGCGCGGTGGACGGCAACGTCGCCCTCCCCCGGGTGGTGGCGAACGTCTTCGAGGTGCTGGCGGCGGCCGGGAGGGAGGCGCCGGTCTACCCCGGCGCGGACCGCCCCCTCGTGCCCGAACCCCGGGAGCGGGCGACCTTCTTCCACGGCGAGGACGGGCTGGGAAACCTCAAAGCGCGAAGGGCCACGATCCGCCCGGAGGCGACCCCAGCGGCGCTCGCCCTCGTCGAGCTCGCGAAAAAACACCCCGGCGAGCTCCGGGTGGTGGCGCTCGGGCCGCTCACCAACCTGGCCCTCGCCCTCATGCTCGAGCCCCGGCTCCCCGAGCTCGTCGAAGGGCTCTTCGTCATGGGCGGGGCCCACGCCGCCCGCGGGAACACGAAGAGGCTCGCCGCCGAGTTCAACTTCGCCGCCGACCCCGAGGCCGCCCGCGCGGTGCTCGCCGCCTTCCCGAAGACCACGTTGCTGACCTGGGAGACCACCCTGGCCCATCCCCTGCCCTGGGAGGTCCATGACCGCCTGGCCGAGCGCTTCCCCTTCTACCGCGCGATCACCGGCGTCACCGCCCGCTACCTGGGGGAAAAGGGCACGGCCGGCCTCCTGATCCCCGACCCGCTGGCGATGGCGGCGGCCCTTTTCCCTGAGCTCGAGCGGGAAAGGGAGCCCACCTTCGCCACCGTCGAGCTCTGCGGCGAGCACGCCCGGGGCATGCTGGTGACCGGAAGGGGGCCGGAGAACGCCGAGATCGTCCTGGCGATCGACCTTCCCGGGCTGATCGCCCGCTTCGAGGCCGCCCTCGCCCACGCGCTTGGGGGGTAGCATGCCAGGGGTGGAGCGCTTCCTGGTCGTGGGGCTCGGGAACCCTGGCCCGGGCTACGCGCGAACGCGGCACAACGCGGGGTTCATGGTCCTCGACCGGCTCGCCGAGGCCGAGGGCCTCGCCTTCCGCACCCGGGGCGAGGTGGCGATCGCCGAGTGGGGCCAGGGCTGGCTGATGAAGCCCCTCACCTACATGAACCGCTCGGGCCTAGCGGTGGCCCCCTTCGTCCGCAAGAAGGGGATCCCCCTGGAGCGGCTCCTCGTGGTCCACGACGACCTCGACCTCCCCCTCGGCCGGCTCCGGCTCAAGCGCGGGGGCTCGGCGGGGGGGCAAAGGGGGGTCGCCTCGATCATCGAGGCGCTCGGCGACGACGGCTTCGACCGCCTCCGGATCGGGATCGGCCGCCCGCCCCCGGGCGAGGACCCGGTGGACTGGGTGCTTTCCCCCTTCCGCCCGGGGG
>JALVVO010000173.1 GCA_027023345.1 Thermaceae bacterium | reverse complement strand
GGTGTACTGGGGGTAGTCGAGGAGCCCCCAGGCAAAGGACTCCTCCCTTACGCTCTCGGGCTCGCCGAGCACCCCGGGGACGAGCCGGGCGGTGGCCTCGAGCACGGCGAGGGCGGCGACCTCGCCCCCCATCAGCACGTAGTCGCCGACCGAGAGCTCGCGGGTCGCGAAGCGCTCGACCCGGGCGTCGAAGCCCTCGTAGCGCCCGGCGACCAGGACGAGGTGGTGCTTTTGGCTAAGCTCCTCCGCCACCCGCTGGGTGAAGGGGGTGCCCGAAGGGGTGAGGAGGATCACCTCGTCGGCGGGGAGGGCGGCCTCGATCGCGGGAACCACCACATCGGCCCGGAGCACCATCCCCGCCCCGCCGCCGTAGGGGTAGTCGTCTACCTGGCGGTAGCGGCCGAGGGCAAAGTCGCGGAGGTCCCGCACCTCGAGCGCAAGGAGCCCCCGCGCGATCGCCTTTTGGATCAGGGCCTCCTCGGCCCAGGGGCGGACGAGGCCGGGGAAGAGGGTGAGGACGGTGTACCTGAGCATCTACTCGAAAAGCCCCTCCGGCGGCGCCACCAGGAAGACCCCCTCCTTACGCACCTCGACGTAGGGCGCCTGGAGCGGCACCAGGTACTCGCGGAGCCCCTTTCGGACCACCAGCAGGTCCTGTGCGCCGGCCTCGCGCACGTCGGCCACCTCGCCGAAGGGCTCCCCCTCGAGGAAGACGGGGAGGCCGATCAGCTCGTGGTAGTAGTAGGTCCCCTCGGGGAGTTCGGGGAGGGCCTCGGCCTCGACGTAGACCGGGGTTCCGACGAGGGCCTCGGCGGCGCTCCGGTCCCCCACCCCGACGAGGTAGACCACCGGCTCGCCGCCCACGAACTCAAGGGCCCCGAGCGCCCGGTACCCCCTGCCCTCGAGGTAGACCCGCTCGAGGGCGGCGAGCACCTCGGGGTCGGCCTCGGTCTTGAGGCGGATCCCTCCTTTGAGCCCGTAGGGGCGGCCGAGGACCCCGAGCCGGATCCGGCGGGTCATCGCACCTCGACGTTCACCCGCCCGCGGGCGAACGCCCGCACCAGGACCCGGATGCTCTCGATGACCCGTCCCTTCTTGCCGATCAGGCGCCCCTTGTCCTCGGGGTCCACCTCGACCAGGTAGACGGTCTGGCCCCGCACGCGGCGCTCGCTGACCCGCACCGCCTCGGGGCGATCCACCAGGCTTTTGGCCAGGTACTCGACGACTTCCTTCATGCCCTAAGCCTACCGCGGCCTAGGACGACGCCTCCTCCTCGGTCACGGGCTTCGGCTCGTAGACCCCGGCGAGCTTGAAGAGCCGGTCCACGGTCTCGGTGGGCTTGGCGCCGACCGAGAGCCAGTACCGGGCCCGCTCGACGTCCACCTTATACCAGTCGGGGGTGGTCTTCCGGGGGTCGTAGTAGCCGATCCGCTCGATGTAGGCGCCGTCCCGCCGCTTGCGGGAGTCGGTCACCACGATGCGGTAGTGGGGGTTGTTCCTCGCGCCGAACCGGGAAAGCCGAATCTTTACCATGGTCTTCCTCCAAACATGCCCATCAGGCTTCGCCTGCCGCCCTTCTTGCTGAGGCGCTTAAAGAGCGCCCGGGCCTCCTCGTAGGTCTTGATGAGGCGGTTGACCTCCTGCACGGTGGTGCCGCTGCCGCGGGCGATCCGGCGGCGGCGGGAGGCGTTCAGGATGCGGGGGTTCTTGCGCTCTTCGGGGGTCATCGAGAGGATGATCGCCTCCACCCGGCGGAGCGCCCGCTCGTCGAGGTCGAGGTTTTGGGGGAGCGCCCGGGAGAGCCCCGGGATCATCTTCAGGATCTCGGCGAAGGACCCCATCTTCTGGATCTGGCGCATCTGCTCGAGGAGGTCCTCGAGGTCGAACTTCCCGGGCGCCTTCTCGGGCGCCTTGAGCTCGGCCTCCCGCACCCTCTCGGCCAGGGTCTTGAGGTCCCCCATGCCGAGGATGCGGTCGGCCAGGCGGTCGGGGTAGAAGGGCTCGAGCCCGTCCACCTTCTCCGAGACCCCGGCGAAGTAGATCGGCTTGCCGGTCACGTGCCGGGCGGAGAGGGCGGCGCCGCCGCGGGCGTCGCCGTCGAGCTTGGTGAGGATCAGGCCGGTGACCCCCACCCGCTCGTCGAAGGCCCGGGCCACGCCCAGGGCCTCCTGGCCCATCATCGCGTCCACCACGAGCACGCGCTCGGTGGGGGAGAGCGCCTCGGCGAGGGCGGCGAGCTCGTCCATCAGGACCTCGTCAATCTGGAGCCGGCCGGCGGTGTCCACGATGACCAGGTCGCGGAAGTCCTTGGCCAGCCGCGCGTCGAGCCGCCGCTTCACCGAAGCCGGCGGCTCGCCCTTTTCCACCCGGAGCACGGGCACGCCCACCTGCTCGGCGAGGATCTCGAGCTGGTCCTGGGCCGCCGGGCGCTGGGTGTCGGCGGCGACGAGGAGGGGTCGGCGACCCTTCTTCCGGTAGTAGTGGGCGAGCTTGGCGGCGGCGGTGGTCTTGCCGGTGCCCTGGAGGCCCATCAGAAGCCAGAGGTTCCCCTCGGGGAGGAGCTTCGGCTCCACCGCCTGGCCGCCGAGGAGCTCGACCATCTCCTCGTGGACGATGGCGAGGATGAGCTCGTCGGGGGAAAGGCTCTCGAGGACCTTCTTGCCGAGGGCCTTCTCCTCCACCCGGCGGACGAAGCTCTTCGCCACCTCGAAGTTGACGTCGGCCTCGAGCAGCGCCCGCCTGAGGTCGCGGAGGACCGCCTTCAGGTCGGCCTCGGTGATCCGCCCCCGGCCCCGGAGGCGGCCGACGATCGCGTCGAGTCGTTTGCTCAGGCCCTCGAACATAAAACCCGGCGCCCAGGATAGCGGCGGGGGGTTTAGCGTGTCAACCGCAATTTTTCTAATAGTTTAAGCCCGGAACGAGGGCAGCCGAACCCCGAGAACATCGGCCCCCTGGCCCTTTTTCCATCTCCGTGGTAGACTCGCGTTCGGGTTTTTCCCGGGGGAGGCGCCTTGACCGAGACCGCGACGCTCGACCGCATCAAGGAGGCCCTCGAGCTTGGCGACCTGGCCGAGCTCGAGCACCTCGCCGCCGAGGCCCCCGTCCACGAGCTCCTCGAGGGCTGGGAGGGGCTTTCGGGCGAGCACCGCTACGTCCTCCTCGCCGTCCTCCCCCCCGCCAAGGCGGCCGAGGTCGTCTCCCAGCTTGAGCCCGAGGAGCAGCTCGAGTTCCTCGAGACCCTGCCCCGGTTCCAGGTCCGGGGCATCCTCGCCGAGCTCGACCCCGACGACCTCACCGACCTCTTGCAGGCGGCCCACGAGGAAAAGCCCGAGCTCTACCGCGAGCTGATCGACCTCCTCGACCCCGAGACCCGGGCCCAGGTCGCCCGCCTCCTCGCCTACGAGGAGGACGAGGCCGGCGGCCTGATGACCCCGGAGTACGTCGCGGTCCGGGCCGGGATGACGGTGGAGGAGGTGCTCGAGTTTCTGCGCCGGGCCGCCCCCGATGCCGAGACGATCTACTACATCTACGTGGTGGACGACGCTGGGCGCCTGATCGGGGTCCTGAGCCTTAGGGACCTGATCGTCGCCGACCCCGCGACGCGGGTGAAGGAGATCATGAACGAGAACGTGGTCTTCGTCACCACCGAGACCGACCAGGAGGAGGTCGCCCGGCTGATGGCCGACTACGACTTCACCGTGCTGCCGGTGGTGGACGAGGACCAGCGCCTGGTCGGCATCGTCACCGTGGACGACGTGATCGACGTGCTCGAGGAGGAGGCCACCGAGGACATCTACCGCCTGGGCGCGGTCGAGGCCCCGGAGCTCGTTTACTCGAGGTCGGGGGTGCTCGAGCTCTGGAGCGCCCGGGTGCGCTGGCTGGTGATCCTGATCCTCACCGGCATGATCACCTCGACCATCCTCGGCCGCTTCGAGAGCGTCCTCAAGGCGGCCACCGCCCTCGCCTTCTACCTGCCGGTCCTGCTCGGGACCGGGGGCAACTCGGGCAGCCAGGCGGCGACGATCATCGTCCGGGCGCTGGGGACCCGGGACGTCGAGCTCAAGGACTGGCCGAGGATCCTCTTCAAGGAACTGGGGGTGGGCACCCTCCTCGGCCTCACCCTCTCCGCCCTGATCGCCGCCAAGGTCGCCCTCGACGGCCAGTTCGGGATCACCCCGGCGGTCGCCCTCTCGCTCTTTTTGCTGGTGGTGGTGGCCAACCTGGCGGGCTCGCTCCTGCCCCTCCTGCTCGCCCGGCTCGGCATCGACCCCGCCCTGATCTCGAACCCCCTGATCGCCACCGTGAGCGACATCTCGGGGCTCTTGATCTACCTAAGCGTGGCCCAGCTCCTGCTTGGCCTTTAGGAGCCGCTCCGGCCAGCCGCCGATCACCGCGTCGGCGCCGCTTCGCACCGCCCGTCGGGCCTCCTCGAGGGTCGCCGCCGGCCAGACGGTGACGAAGTACCCCGCCTCCCGCCAGGCCGCGACCTTCTCCGGCGTGACCAGGTCGAGCCTGGGGTGAAGCGCCTCGACCCCGAGCTCCATCCCGAGCCGGGCGGTGTCCCGACCCAAAAAGAGGTAGCCGAGGGGGATCCCGGGGGCCTCCTCGCGAAAGACGAAGAGCGCCACCGGGTCGAAGGAGGAGACCAGCACCCGCCGCCGCCCCGGCCAGGAGGCGAGCACCCGGGCGAGCGCCTCGGCCCGTCCGTCGTAGAAGCCGGGCACGCTCTTGAGCTCGACGTTCAGGATCGCCTCGGGGTAGGCGTCGAAGAGTTCTAGGACCTCCTCCAGGGTGGGGAGGCCGGGAAGTATCGCCCGGAGCTCCGCCAGGGTGAAGCGGTGAAGGAGCCCTTCCGGGACCCAGAAGTCGTGGTAGACGACGAGGGCCCCGTCGGCGCTGCGCTGGACGTCGAGCTCGACCCCGTCCAGCCCAGCCTCGAGCGCCCGCCGGAAGGCCTCGAGGGTGTTCTCCCGCACCCCCTCGCGCACCCCGCGGTGGCCAAGAAGGATCGGCCGGGGCCGGTCGGGAAAGAGGCTCATTTCTCCTCCGCGAGCGCGAACCCCCGGGAGAACTGCTCCTGCAACAGCAGAAAGACCAGGAGCGCCGGGAGCAGGGCGACGATCGCCCCCGCCATCACCAGTCCCCAGTTGGTGGCGTCCTGCCCGCTCGTCAGCATTCGGAGCCCGACCTGGATCACCTGGCGCTCGCCCTCGCGGATCACCACCAGCGGCCAGAGGTACTGGTTCCACATGTAGACGAACTGGATCACCGCCATCGCCGCCACCACGTTCATGCTCATCGGGAGGAGGATGGACCAGGCGAACCGTAGGGGACCGGCGCCGTCGATCCGCGCGGCGTCCACCAGGCTCTCGGGAATCTGCAGAAACTGCTGCCGGAAGAGGAAGGTGCCGGTGGCCGAGGCCAGGAAGGGCACGATCAGCGCGGCGTAGGAGTTCACCCAGCCGAGGTCGGTGACCAGCTCGAAGAGGGCGACGATCATGATCTCGGTGGGCATCATCAGGGTGAGCAGGATGAAGGTGAAGACCCAGCCCTTCAAGGGGAAGCGGAAGTAGACGAGCGCGAGCGCCGCCAGGAAGGAGACGATCGTCTTCCCCACCGTCACCGCGATCGAGATGAAGAGCGAGTTCTTCATGTAAAGCCCCAGGTGGTACTGGTTCCAGACCACCCGGTAGTTCTCGACGAAGGCGCTGCCGAAGGTGAACTTTGGGGGGTAGCGGAAGATCTCCGCCGGGGTCTGGGTGGAGAAGATGAAGGCGAAGACCACCGGGGCCGCCACCACCACCACCGAGAGAATGAGCAGGGTGTGCACCGCGATCGTGTTCAAGAGCTTCCGCCGCTTCACGCTTACCCCCCGTAGTGGACCCGCCGCTCGCCGAGGCGGAACTGGAGCAGGGTGAGGAGCACCACGCCGAAGAAGAGGACCACCGACTGGGCCGCCGCCAGCCCGGTCTTAAAGAACTCGAAGCCGTCGCGGTAGATGTTGTAGATCAGGATGTTGGTGGCCCCGTTGGGGCCGCCCTTGGTGAGGAGGTCGACGAAGGGGAAGGTGTCGAAGAAGGCGTAGATCGTGTTCATCACGAAGAGGAAGAAGGTCATCGGCGAAAGCAGGGGAAAGGTCACCTTCCAAAAGCGCTGCCAGGGCGTGGCCCCGTCGATCAAGGCGGCCTCGAGCACGTCCCCGGGAAGGTTCTGGAGCGCCGCCAGGTAGAAGACCACGTTGTAGCCCACGTTCTTCCAGACCGCCGCCGCCACCAAGACGAACATCGCGAGCCCCGGCTGGGTCAGCCAGTCGGGCCGGAGGCCGAAGAGCACGTCGAGGAAGTAGTTCACGATCCCCGCCTGGGGGTTGAAGAGGAAGAGGAAGATCACCCCCGCCACCGCCGGGCTGAGGGCGTAGGGCCAGATCAGCATCAGGCGGTAAAAGCGCCATCCCCGCACCTTCTGGTTCGCTAGCACCGAGAGGAAAAGCCCCACCGCCATCGAAAAGAAGACGACCAGGAAGGAGTAGACCGCGGTGTTCCAGAAGATCCGGAGGTACTCGGGGTTGGTGAAGATCTCCCGGTAGTTGGCGAGGCCCACGTAGACCTTCCGGAGCCCCAAGAAGGCGACCCGGTAGAAGGAGAGGCGGAAGGTCTCGAGGGTGGGGTAGTAGAGGAAGACCAGCAGGATGACGAAGGTGGGGAGGAGCAGCAGCCAGGGCAAGAACCGGCTCTTATAGGCGGCGTGGGTTTCGGTCTCCATGGGCACCCTTATCCTACGCGACCAAAAGGGGTCGTCCGCCCCTAGGGGCGGACGACCCCGCGACTAGCGGCTACTTGCCGACGGCGGCGTTGTACTCCCGGAGGGCCTTATCCGCCTGGGCATCGGCCTCCTTGAGCGCCTGGTCGATGGGCTTGCCCTGGAAGACCGCCTGGATCATGTTCTCGATGATGGTGCGGATCTCGGGGAAGGGCCCGATCAGGGCGCCCTGGGTGGCCCGGTTCGCCTTGGACTGGAGGAGCTGGTCGAAGGCCGCCTTGTAGGCGGGGTTCCGCTCGAACCAGTGCTGCCACTCGAGCACCTTCACCGAGGTGTTGAGGACCGGGAAGTAGCCGGTGCCCTTGTGCCAGCGCACCATGTTCTCGGTGTTGGTGAACCAGAGCAGGAAGGTGAGCGCGGCCTTCATCTCCTCGTCGGGGTGGCCCTTGGTCAGCCAGAGCGAGGCCCCGCCGACCACGGTGCCGTTCCGCTCGACGCCGTCGGGGATGGGCAGGAAGCCGGTGCCGAGCTCGAAACCGTTCTCGAAGGCGGCGTTCTGCATGAAGGTGACGTCCGAGGTGGAGGTGATCAGCATCGCCGCCTGCTGGCTCACGAAGATCTGGTTGGCGCCGTCCCAGTCCTCGGGCTTGCCGGAGTAGACGTAGTAGCCCTTGTCGTACATCGCCTTCCACCACTCGACGATGCGGCGCATCGCCTCGGAGTCGATGTAGACGTCGGTGGCGCGGGCGGCGCGGCCGTTCTCGTGATTCGCGAGCAGCGCGCCCTGCTCGGCGATCCACTGCTCGACGAACCAAGAGTGGAGCGGCCAGGTGATGCACTTAGGCGCGGCCTTGGTGGCCTCGATCTTCTCGCAGGCCTTCATCACCTCGCCGAAGGTCTTCGGCGGGTTCTCGGGGTCCAGCCCGGCCTTCTTGAAGATGTCCTTGTTGTAGTAGAGGATCGGGTTCGAGGAGTTCCAGGGGATCGAGTTGAACTTGCCCTTGATCCGGTAGTAGTTGGCCACCGGCTTGATGTAGTCGTCGAGCTGGAACTTGAGCTCGGCGGGCACGTAGTCCTCGATGGGTACGAAGATGCCCGAGTCGAGGGCGAGCTGGCTGCCCACCTCGAAGATCTGCACGATGTGCGGCGCGGCCCCCTGCCGGGCGGCGAGGATCGCGGCGTTCAGGGTGTCGCGGTAGGAACCCTTGTACTCCGCCTTGACCTCAATGCCCGGGTGGGTGTAGTTGAAGTCCTCCACCATCCGCTGGATGAACGCGGTACGGCCGCCGCCGAACGCGTGCCAGAAGGTGATCTGCACCTTCTTGGCGGCGAACGCCGGCACCGCCAGTGCCATGAGGGCCAGGCCTACCAAGACTCGCTTCATAGCCAACCTCCTTTCCTTTTCCATACCGAGTATACCCGGTCAGGAACGGACAAAGGTCAGCGGTGGGGGGCCTGGCCGGTGACCCAGTAGACTACCCGCTCGGCGATGTTCTCGAGGTGGTCGCCGAAGCGCTCGTAGCTCCGGGCCACCCGGAGCAGGGTGAGCGCCTTGCCGATGGTGCGGGGGTCCTCGAGCATGTAGGTGATGAGCTCGCGGGTGAGCTGCTCGTAGAGGTCGTCCACCTCGTCGTCGAGCTTGAGCACCTCGGTGGCGGCCCCGGCGTCCTTCTCGGCGATGCTCTTCGCCACCAGGTCGAGCATTTCAAGCAGCCTCCGGGCCATCTGGGGAAGGAGCACGTAGCGCTTCAAGGGGGGCTCCTTCGCGAGGATCAAGGCGTCCTCGGCGACGTGGGCGGCGTAGTCGCCGGCGCGCTCGAGGTCGGTCACCGCCTTCAAAATCGTTACCAGAAAGCGCAGGTCGCTGGCCACCGGCTGGTGGCGGGCGATGGTGGCGATGACCTCGTCCTCGATCCGGTACTCGAGCCGGTCCACCTCCTCGTCCTCGCGGATCACCGCCTCCGCCCGCGCGGCGTCCCCCTTGACGAGGGCCTCGGTGGCGCCCTCGAGCATCTCCCGCACACGGCCCGCCATCTCCAGGAAGAGCTCGGTGATCTTGGTGAGTTCCCGGTCCAACGCCTCCCGCATGGCACCTCCCTGCCTTGCCGGGACTATACACCGCGGGGCAGCGCGAAAAGGAGGAAGGCGAGCTCGGCGACCTCGATCGCGGCACCGTGCACGTCGCCGGTCACGCCGCCGAGCCGGCGGAGGGCGAGGGCATAGAGCCCCGCGGCCGCCGCGGTGGAGGCGAGGGCCGGAAAGGGAAAGAAAAGAGTCGCGACCAGGGCGGGAAGAAGCGCCCCGCCGATCGGAGCCCCCCGCACCCCGTCGCCGAGTCCCCCGGGCCGGGCGGAGGCGAGCCGGCTCGCCGGCAGCACGAAAAAGCGCGCGAGCGCCGGGGCGGCGACGAGCGCCGGGTCGGGCCCGAGGGCGGCGAGCGCCTGGGCCTTGGCGAGGAGGTAGACGCCCCCGACCCCGAGCGCAAAGGCCCCGATCGAGGGGTCTTTCAGGATGGCGAGCCGCCGCGTTCGGTCCGCTGGCGGAAGGAGCGCGTCGGCGACGTCGAGGAGCCCGTCCAGGTGGAGCATCCCGGTAAGCCCGAGCCAAACCCCAAGCAGTAGCGCCCCGGCGACCCCCGGGGGAAAGAACGCCCAGAGGAGGCGAGCGGCGAGGTAGAAAAGCCCGCCCAGAACCGCCCCCTGTTTCCCCTGGATGGGGGCGGCGC
>JALVVO010000172.1 GCA_027023345.1 Thermaceae bacterium | reverse complement strand
CTCGGACAGTCCCCGCTCGCGGCGGCGCACCCGGGCCAGCACCTCCCCCGGCTCCACCCGGTCGCCGACCTTCTTCCACAGGTCGACCCCGACCCCGTGGTCTACGGGGTCGCCCTTCTTCTCCCGCCCGCCGCCCAAGCGGAGCACGGCGAGCCCCACCTTCAGGGCGTCAAGCTCGGCCACCACGCCGCCCCGCTCGGCGCGAACCTCGGCCACGCCGGGAGCGAGGGCGAGCCGGTCGGGTTCGTCCACCACCCGGGGGTCGCCCCCCTGGGCGGCGACGAAGGCGCGGAACTTTTGGAGGGCGGCGCCGCTCGCGAGCGCTTCCTCCGCCCGCTCCCCCGGGATGCCCACCAGCTCCAGGCCCTCCCTCGCCAGCGCGAGCGCGAGCTCGGTGAGGTCGGCGGGGCCTAAGCCCTTGAGCGTCTCGATCGCCTCCCGAACTTCGATCGCGTTGCCCACCGCCCGGCCCAGGGGCTCGTCCATCTGGCTGAGCACCGCCGCCACCCGGCGGCCGGCCGCCTCGCCGATCGCCACCATCAGCTCGGCGAGCGAGCGGGCCTCCTCCCTCGTCTTCAAAAAGGCGCCCTTCCCTACCTTGACGTCGAGGGCGATCGCCCGGGCCCCGGCGGCGAGCTTTTTGGACATGATCGAGCTCGCGATCAAAGGCTCGCTCTCGACGGTGGCGGTGACGTCGCGGAGGGCGTAGAGCTTGCCGTCGGCGGGGGCGAGGTCGGCGGACTGGGCGGCGATCACCAGCCCCACCTCCCGGGCCTGGCGGAAGAACGCCTCCTTCGTAAGCTCGGTGCGGAACCCCGGGATGGACTCGAGCTTGTCGATCGTTCCCCCGGTGTGGGCGAGCCCTCGCCCGCTCATCTTCGCCACCACCGCTCCCGCGGCCGCCAGCACCGGCGCCACCACCAGGCTGGTCTTGTCCCCGACCCCGCCGGAGGAGTGCTTGTCCACGGTGGGACCGAGCCCGGAGAGGTCGAGGACCTCTCCGGAGTGCGCCATCGCGTCGGTGAGCGCGAAGGTCTCCTCCCGGGTCATGCCCCGGAAGTAGACCGCCATCAGCCAGGCGGCCACCTGGTAGTCGGGCACTGCGTCGTGGGTGATCGCCCGGATCCACTCCCGGATCGCCTCGGGCGCGTGCGCCTTCCCGTCCCTTTTTTCGCGAATGAACTCCACCGGGTGCATACCCCCAAGCTTAGCCCCTGTGACGCTCGTGTGACGCGGGGGCCGGAGGCTAGGGGCGGAGGTGACGATGCCAAGAGCAGGCTGGCTCCTCTTCACCCTCGTGCTGGTCGCCTGCGCCACGACCCGGTCCCCGCCGAACGAGGAGACCCCGAAGTGGGAGATCGCCTCGCTCACAGCCGGGCACGAGGCGAAAAACGTCAAGGCCGTCCTCGCCCTCGGCTACGCGGCGGTGGCCTGGGAGGAGGGCACCCCCACCCGGCTCTACCTCGCCGAGCGGAGCGACGCCGGCTGGTCGGAGCCCGCCCTCATCGCCGGCGGGGACGGCGACCCGGCGATGGACTACGACCTCGCCGCCAACGCCCGGGGCGACGCGGTCCTGGCCTGGCGCGAGGGGGGCCACGTGCGGGTTCGCGTGCGCAAGGACGGCACCTGGCAAAGCACGGTCGAGCTGGCCCAGGCCTACCCCATGCGGATTGCCGTCGCCATGGGCGGGGACGGCGTGCCCTGGGTGGCCTGGAAGGAGAAGATCGGGAGCTACGACCGCATCCTCGTCGCCCGCGACCCCGGCGGGGGCTTCCAGACCCAGGCCGTGAGCCCCGACCGGACCAACGCCCGCACGCCCGACCTTGCCGCCCTACCCGGGGAGGCCCTGGTCGCCTGGCAAGCCCGTTCGGACATCGGCTACGCCTCGTTCCGCGACGGGGCCTGGCAACCCCCGGGCTCCTTCCGAGGCTCCTTCTCGAACACGGATCCGCGGGTCGCGCTCACCCCCGAACGGGCCCTGCTCATCTGGGAGCGGAGCGATCCTGGAGGATCGAGGCTGCTCCACGCCTTGCGGGAGGAGGGCACCTGGAGCTCGGTGAGTCGGCTCGGCCCCCCCGAAGCCGCGAATCCCGCGGCGGCCGCCGCGGGCGAGGGTTTTCTCGTCGCCTGGGACCAGCCCGACCTCGGCGGGCGAGCGGTGGTGGCCCGGTCCCGCCGGGGACCGGCGTGGGGACGGGGCGTGTACCTGAGCCTGCCGGGGACCAAGGCTTGCTGCCCGGCGGCCGCGCTCACCGGCGAGCGGGCGCTGGTGGCCTGGTGGCAGGAGGACGCGGGAGGCAAGGGCCGGCTCTACCTCGCCGAGTTCAGCGACGAGGGCTGGCGGCTGCCCCAGGGCTTCGCCGGGGCGCTCTCCCCCGAGGCCGGCGAGGTGGACGAGGCCTCCCCGACGGCGGCGCTCTTGGAGGACGGCACCGCCCTCGTCGTCTGGGTCCAGGAGGACGAGGGCGGGGTGAAGCGGGTCTGGGTCGGGGAGCGCGGCGAGGCCCCTTGACCCAATACCGAGGGTCAGCGGTTATCCTGAGCGAAAAGGGAGGTGAAGCGATGAAACGATGGATCTTGGCCGCGGGAGCCGGGCTCCTCGGCCTTCTCTGGCTGGCGGCCTGCGGGCCCCTTGGGCCCGCGGGCACCGAGGTGACCGTGCACCTGGTGGCCCCCTTTGGCGGGGCCGGCACCGGCCGGGTGGTCTACCAGGTGGGCGACGGCGAATGGAAGGTGGCCCTCCCGAAGGAGGTGGGCACCTACGTCTTCACCGTCCCCGCCGGGGAAAAGCGCTACGGGGTGGCGGTGAACTGCCTGCCCACCGGCATGGGCTTCGCGACCTTTGGGTTCGTACGGGTCTACCAGCTGACCACCGACGAGGCCACCGAGCTCCGCGTAGGCTGCATGGGCATCGCGGACTACGCGCAGTACGCTGTCACCTCGGCGCAGATCATGGCCACGGCCGCGAGCGGGGACACGGGGTACGACCACGTCTGGCTGCGCTCCACCTGGAGCGATGAACAGGCGGCCCTGGGCAGCGCCGAGACCCTCTACTTCCTGGCGGAGGAAGACCGGGATCTGCTCCTCGTCGCTTACTCCGACACCACCACCAAGTACGCCCCCGACTTCATCGAGCGGATCAAATTCGTCCGCAACTTCAACGCCTCCAACCCGCCCGTCTGCGCCACCCCTTGCGAATATGAGCTAACCGCCGCCGACGCCCCTTCCTCCGCTTCGGTAGACCCCTTCGACCTGCCCTCGTGGGCGGACCAGGACCCCTGGTTCGGGGTCGGCTTCGTGTCCAAAAAGGGCCTGGTAGTCCCCCACGGCTCCAATGACCCCGACCACAACCCCGCGCTCGGAACCGGCGACGACGCCGGCGGGAGCTACCAGCTGATCCCCGGTACCGAAGACGGCGACGTCTACTGGGCCGAGGCCAGCGCCAGGGACGCGACCGGCACCTACCGGGCCGGCAACGTCCGGGTGCTCGGTCACGAAGGCGAGGATCTCGCGTTCGCGCTGCCCGCCGAGCAGTTCGACCCGAGCGTCGAGGAGGACGCGCTCCCGCGCTTTAGCTGGAGCGGTCCCCCTGCCCCGGACCTCATCGGCTACGCCTTCGTCGCCGAGTTCCCCGAGTTCAACGAGTTCGCCCTGGTGAGCACCGGCTGGCTGGAAGGCAGGACGGAGTACCAAGTCCCCGATCTGAGCGGGGCCCCCGGTTTCCACGGAGCCAGGCCCTTTAAGGGCGAGACCCTGAACTGGGAGGCCATCGCCATCGTGGCCAACAAGCCCCTCGGCGAGATCCTCGCCGGCGAGCCCCTGCCGCTTCCGAACCCCCTGCCCCGCCTCCCCGGCCTCGACCTCAAGATGGCGAGCAAGAAGGGGAGCTACGTGGTGCCCTAACGAGGTGGCCAAAGAAGGGGGGCCGGCGGACGCCGGCCCCCTCTTGTTCTAGCCCTCAGGCCTTGCCCGCCGAGCCGAAGAGCTCGATCCGCTCCTTGACCACCTGCTTCATGGCCTCGCGGGCCGGGCCCAGGATCTTCCGGGGGTCGTAGACCTTGGGGTCGGTGTAGAGCACCTCGCGCACCGCCGCGGTGAAGGCGAGGCGGAGGTCGGTGTCGGTGTTGATCTTGCTGATCCCTTCCTGGATCGCGAGCCGGATGTCGTCGGGGTGGATCCCTTGGGCGCCCTCGAGGTCGCCGCCGTATTGGTTGATCTTCTCCACCAGCTCCTTCGGCACCCCCGAGGCCCCGTGCAAAACGAGCGGCATGCCGGGGAGCAGCTCGGCGATCCTCTTGAGCCGCTCGTGGTCGATGAAGGGCCGGCCCTTCCCCTTGTAGGGGCCGTGGGAGGTGCCGATCGCCACCGCCAGGTAGTCGATCCCGGTCCGCTCGGCGAAGAGCTGGGCCTCGCGGGGATTGGTGAGGAGGGCGTCCTTCTCGTCCACCGCCACGTGCTCCTCGACCCCGGCGAGCTTGCCGATCTCGGCCTCGACGGGCACGCCGACGGCGTGGGCGGCCTCGACCACGCGGCGGGTCTCCTTGACGTTGGTCTCGAAGTCCTCCCCCGACTTGTCGATCATCACCGAGGTGAACCCCAGGCGAAGCGCCTTCAGGACCGACTCGTAGGAGGAGCCGTGGTCGAGGTGGAGCGCCACCGGTATACGCACCCTCTTGGCCATCTCGAGGGCCATACTGACCAGGTACTCGCCGCCGTACTTGAGGGCCCCCTCGGAGAACGCGAGGATGACCGGGCTTCGGAGTTCCTCGCTGGCCTCGAGGATGGCCTGGGTGATCTCCATGTTGTTGGTGTTGAAGGCGCCGACGCCGTAGCCCTCTTGCCTCGCCTTTTTCAGGATTTCGAGTCCGGTCACCAGCATGGCGAACCTCCGCCGCCATACTACGGCAACCGGCTACCCCACGCTCTCGCCAAGCTGCTTGGTAAGGAGCAGTTTGAACTCGTGGGGGCTGGTGGCGGCGGCGAGGGCGTCCTCGCGGGTGATCAGCCCCTCGTGGTAGAGGCGCACCAGGTGCTGGTCGAAGGTCTGCATGCCGCGGACGTTGTCCTCGGCCAGGGCGTCGCGAATGAGCGGGGTCTTCTTCTCGTCCTTGATGTAATCGCGAATGAGCTCGGTGGCCAGCAGGATCTCCATGGCCAGCACCCGTCCCTGGCCGCCCGCCCGGGGAAGGAGCCGCTGGGAGAAGATCGCGAGCAGGCTCTCGGCGAGAAGGATCCGGATCTGCTGGTGCTCGTTCAAGGGGAAGAAGTCGATGATCCGGTTGATGGTCCGGACTGCGTCCAGGGTGTGGAGGGTGGAGAAGACGAGGTGCCCGGTCTGGGCGGCCTGGATGGCGGCCTCGACGGTCTCGCGGTCCCGCATCTCCCCGATCAGGATCACGTCCGGGTCCTGCCGGAGGGCACGCACCAGGCCGGCGTGGAAGGAGTTGGTGTCGATGCCCACCTCGCGCTGGATGACTAGGCTCTTCTTGTTCTTGTGCAGGTACTCGATGGGGTCCTCGATGGTGATGATGTTCTTGGCGTAGTTCCGGTTGATGTGGTCGATCAACGAGGCCAGGGTGGTGGACTTGCCCGAGCCGGTGGGACCGGTGACCAGGACCAGGCCACGCTCGCGGGCAGCGACCTCCTCCATGATGGGCCGGGGAAGACCCAGGGCCTCGAAGCTCGGCACCTCGCCCGGCACCACCCGCATCACGATGCCCACCGAGCCCCGCTGGCGCATGAGGTTGCACCGGAAGCGGGCGATCTTGGGGATGGTGTAGGCGAAGTCGAGCTCCTTCTCCTTGAGGAAGCGGTCCCACTGCTCCGGCGTGGTGAGCGCCTTGGCGATCGCCTCGGTGGCCTCGGGGGTGAGGTGCTTCTCCTCGAAGGGGATCAGCTTGCCGTCCACCCGCATCATCGGGGGGGCGCCGGCCTGCAGGTGCACGTCGGAGGCCCGGCGGCGGACCATCTCCGCGAGCATCTCGTAGACCGTCATGGGTAGACCTCCAGGTTGTCGATCAAGCGCACCTCGGGGAAGCGCCCGGCGACCAGGGCGCGCGCGCCCGGGACCCAGTCCTCGAGGGAGGCGAATGTGCCCGGATGCACGATAGCAAAGTAATCGAGGGCGAAGTCCGGAATGGTGTCCAGGATCGCTTTCGCCGCGGCCTCGGCCTCGGCGACCGAACGCCCGGACCGGGCCGCCTCGCGGGCGGCGAGCAAGGCCCGGTAGAGCTTCGGCGCCTCCTTCCGGTGCTCCGGGGTGAGGTAGACGTTGCGGGAGGAAAGCGCGAGCCCGTCGGGCTCGCGAACGGTGGGCACGCCGACGACCTCGAGGGGAAAGTTCAGGTCCCGGACCATGTGGCGGATCACGGCGAGCTGCTGGAAGTCCTTCTCGCCGAAGTACGCCCGGTCGGGGTGGAAGAGGTGGAAGAGCTTCGCCACCACCGTGGTCACGCCGCGGAAGTGGCCGGGGCGGTGGGCCCCCTCGAAGCGCTCGGTGAGGGGGCCGGTGACCTCGACGTGGGTGGAAAAGCCCTCGGGGTAGAGGGCCTCGGGGGTGGGCAAAAAGACGAGGTCCACCCCCTCGGCCTCGAGCATCGCCAGGTCCCGGGCCTCGTCCCGGGGGTAGCGGTCGTAGTCCTCGCCGGGGCCGAACTGCAATGGGTTGACGAAGATGGAGACCGCGACGAAGGGGTTTTCCGCCCGGGCCCGGCGGACCAGCGCCAGGTGCCCCTCGTGCAGGTAGCCCATGGTGGGCACGAACCCCACGCCCCCGCGGGGAAGGGCCGCGCCGAGCTCCTGGGGGCGCCGCACCACGCGCACGTAAGCCAGTATATTCGGGGACGTGGGGAAGAAACGGCGGGCGAAGAAGTTGCAAAGAAAGCTCGCGGCCGAGGCCCGAAAGCTCACCCTGCCCAAGGTCTTGAAGCTGATGGCCAAGACCTTCGTGCTGGTCTTTGGGATCTCGGTCCTGCTCGCTTTAGGCATCGCCGCCGGGCTGGAATGGCTAAAAAGCCTTTGGGCCCAGCTCCTGGTCTACGGCGCCGGCTACTTCCTCGCCTACCGGTGGCTGATGGCGGACTTTTTGCCGCCCCCGGCCGAGGCCCTCAAGAAGCCGAAGAAGTAGCGCGTATAATCGGGCGCAATATGCCGAAGATCCTGGGCGAAGCCCTGACCTTCGACGACGTCCTTCTAGTCCCCGCCTACTCCGAGGTCCTGCCCCGCGAGGTGGACACCGCCACCCGGCTCACGCGGAAGCTGAGGCTATCGATCCCCATCCTCTCGGCCGCCATGGACACCGTCACCGAGGCCAAGATGGCGATCGCCATGGCCCGCGAGGGGGGGCTCGGGGTCATCCACAAGAACCTCTCCATCGAGGCTCAGGCCGAGATGGTGCACCGGGTCAAGCGAAGCGAGGCGGGCATGGTCACCGACCCCATCACCCTGCCGCCGAACGCGAAGCTCGAGGACGCCGAGCGGCTCTTCGCCGAGTACAAGATCGGCGGCCTCCCGGTGGTGGACTTCCACGGCCGTCTCCTAGGCCTGGTGACGAACCGCGACCTGCGCTTCGAAGAGGACCTCTCCCGGCCGGTCACCGAGGTGATGACCCCGATCGAGCGGCTGGTCACCGCCCCGCCGGGGACGAGCCTCGAAGAGGCCGAGCGCATCCTGAAGGCCCACAAGATCGAGAAGCTCCCCCTGGTGGACGAGGAAGGCCGGCTCAAGGGCCTGATCACGCTGAAGGACATCGTCAAGCGCCGCCAGTTCCCGAACGCCGCCAAGGACGCGGAGGGCCGCCTCCTGGTGGGGGCGGCGGTGAGCCCGGGGCCCGAGCTTTTGGACCGGGCCGCCGCCCTGGTCGAGGCCGGGGTGGACGTGCTGGTGGTGGACAGCGCCCACGGCCACTCGAAGGGGGTGCTGGAGGCGGTGCGATCCCTCAAGGAGCGCTTTTCGGTCGAGGTGATCGGCGGCAACGTGGCCACCGCCGAGGGCGCCCGGGCCCTCGCCGAGGCCGGCGCCGACGCGGTGAAGGTGGGGATTGGGCCGGGCTCGATCTGCACCACCCGGGTGGTCACCGGGGTGGGCATGCCCCAGATCACCGCGGTGATGGAGGCGGTGCGGGGGCTCGAGGGCACCGACGTGCCGGTGATCGCCGACGGCGGGGTCAAGTACACCGGCGACGTGGCCAAGGCGATCGCCGCCGGCGCCCACACGGTGATGCTCGGGAGCATGCTGGCGGGCACCTACGAAGCCCCCGGCGAGGAGATCATCAAGGACGGCCGGCGCTACAAGGTCTACCGGGGCATGGGCAGCCTGGGGGCGATGCAGCGGGGTTCGGCCGGGCGCTACTTCCAGGAAGAGGCGAAGAAGCTCGTCCCCGAGGGGATCGAGGGGATGGTGCCCTACAAGGGGCCGGTGGCCGACGTGCTCTTTCAGATCGTGGGCGGCCTCCGAGCGGCCATGGGCTACACCGGGAGCCCCGACATCGAGACCTTCCGGGAGCGGGCCCGCTTCGTCCGCATCACCATGGCCGGGTTGATCGAGAGCCACCCCCACGACGTGACCATCACCAAGGAGGCGCCGAATTATTCGAGGTAGTGCGTGGTTCGTAGTACGTGGTACGTAGTGAAAATTTTCCCCCACCACGCACTACGTACTACGCACTACGCACCTTCTCCTCTACCGCCCGCACCTTGGCCTCGAGCCGCCCGGTCGGGCCCTCGCGGACGTCGAACTTGGCCACCAGGTAGACCCGGCGGCAGTCGGGGGCGAGCGCCCGGTAGGCGGCGTCGAGGAGCCGGGTCGCCTCCTCGAAGCGCTCGGTCTCGACGATCGTGCCCATGGCGGTGAGCTGGTGGAGGTGGCCGCTCTTTTGGACCACCTCCAGGACGCGGGCCACGTAGGGGCTCACGCTTTCCCCCTTGTCGGTGGGGAAGATCGCGAACTCCATCAGAACCGACACCCTTACCTCCCTTCCCGCTCGGCCTCCTCGGCCCAGGTGTGGAGGGGCTCGGGCTTCTTGAGCCCCCGGGGATGGAAGCCGAGCTTCAAGACCTGCTCCCCCTTCGAGCCGTAGCGGAAGACGGTGATCCCCTTGAGGCCGAGCTTCCAGGCCGAGAGGTAGATGGCCTCCACCTCCTCGGGGGTGGCCTCGGGGCGCAGGTTGACCGTCTTGGAGACCGCGTTGTCCACGTGGGCCTGCCAGGCCGCCTGCATTTTGAGGTGGGCCTCGGGAGGGATCTCGAGCGCCGAGCGAAAGACCCGCCGCACCTCCTCGGGGATGCCGGGGACGTGCTCGAGCGTCCCCGTCGCGGCCACCTCGCGCACCACCCTCCGCCAGTCGGCCCCCCGCTCCTCCATCATCCGCACGAAGAGCGGGTTGACCTCGGGAAGGGCCTCTCCGCCGAGGACCCCCTCGCGGGTGTAGGCCACCGCGAAGAGGGGCTCGATCGAGGGCGTGGTCCCGGCCAGGATGCTGATCGTCCCGGTGGGCGCGATGGAGAGCAGGGTCGCGTTCCGCCGGGGGGTGGGGTCCCTGG
>JALVVO010000171.1 GCA_027023345.1 Thermaceae bacterium | reverse complement strand
CCGCTATTTCACGCTGGGGGGCTCCGAGCCCGAGATCGCCATGCTCCGCGGCTACCAACCCCGGAGCTTCACCGGCACCCGGCTCTTCGCCGGCTCCCTCGAGTACCGCTACGACTTCCGCTTCGAGAGCGTGGTGACCCGCACGGTGATCGGCATCGTCTTCGCCGACCTGGGCTCGGTCTGGCTCCCGGGCGAGGATCCCGAGCTCCACGCCGGCTTCGGCCTCGGGGTGCAGCTCAACCTCGGCTACGGCGCGGTGCAGTTCCCCGCCATCCGGCTCGACTACGGCTTTAGCTCGGCGAACCCGGGCGGCGTGCTGCACTTCCGAATCGGGCCGGTTTTCTAAATAAAATGGGGCGTGGCCCTGGAGGATAGCCCCGAACGCTTCTTCGAGCGCTTCGCCGAGGCCGCCTTCGAGGCCGAGGTGCTGCCGGCCCCGATGGGCCACCCCCTGCTCGAGGTCGCCGTCCCCGGAGGCCTGCTCTACGCCTTCGACCGGGGCGCGCCGCCGGCCCCCTACGGCCCGGTCCGCCTGCTCCTCCACGGGGTGGCCCGAAGCCTGGGGCCGGAGCCCGGCCCCCCGGCCGCCGAACTGCGCCCGGGCGGGGGCTACCGCCTCCGGGGGACGGTCACCCGAGCGTTCGGGGAAGGGTTTTTCCTCCTCGAGAGCCTGGCCCCGGTGCTGGTCTACGCCCCCGCCCCGCTCGAGCTCGGCCGCCCGCTCGGGCTCGAGCTGGCGCCGCCGCTGATGGGTTTTCGGCCATGAGGTGCCCCAACTGCCAGCGACGCAACCCCGACAACTACCTCTACTGCGCCTACTGCGGCGCCCCGCTGGGCACCGCCGGGGGCGAGTGGCGGTTCGCCACCGTGGTCTTCTTCGACCTCTCGAACTTCACTCGCTTCACCCGCGAGGAGGGGGCGGAGGTCGCCTGGCAGGAGGCCGAACGGGCCTTCGCCATCGTCCGGGAGGCGGTGGAGCGCGAGGGCGGGGAGGTCCACAAGACCTACGGCGACGGACTGGTGGCGGTCTTCGGCCTGGGCAGGAGCCGCGGGGCCGAGGCCGAGGGCGCGCTCCGGGCGGCGGCGGCCACGGTCGCGGAGGTGGAGGCGCGCTACCGGGAGGGCCGGCTCCGCCTCGAGGGACGGGCGGCGGTCACCAGCGGGCTGCTCCTGGCCATGCCCACCCGCTCGGGCCGGGAGCTCTTCGGCGACCCGCTGAACCGGGCGCAGCGCCTGGTGGCCCTGACCCCGCCGGGGGTCGTCTACCTGGACGAGACCACCCGGACGATGGTCAAGAACGCCGAGACCCAGCCGCTTCCCCCCCTCACCGCCAAGGGGTTCCCGAAGCCGCTGAAGGCCTTCCGGCTCGTCGGCTTCACCCGGGAGCACGCAAGGACCCACGAGGACGCCCTGCTCGCCGAGCTCGAGCGCCTGTGGTCCGAGGTTCAGGCGGGCCGCGGCCGGGTGGCGGTCCTGGTGGGGCCCCCGGGCTCCGGCAAGCGCCTGGTGGCGCAGGCCTTCCTGGAGCGGCGGAAGCCCGGCCGGGTGCTCCGGCTGCCGCCGCTCGCCCCCGGGGTCTCGCTGCGCGGCTGGATCCGCGGCTACCTGGAGCAAAACCCCGAGGTCAAGCGGCGGGTCTTTGAGCTCGAGCTCCCGTCCGAGGTTCGCCGGCGGGCGGAGATCGCCCTCGGCTTCCGCCCCGGCCGGGTCTGCGAGGAGGGCGGGGTGGCGGCGGTGGCCGAGGTGGTCCGCCGGCTGGCCCAGGAGCCCTGGGTCATCCTCATCGAGGGGCTGCACCGGGCGCCCCCGCTCCTCCTCCGCTTCCTGGAGCACTGGCACGGGGCAGAAGGGTCGGTGCTGGTCTTGGGCACGGCCCGCTCGGGCTCCTACCCCGCGAGGTTCGAGCTCCGCCGGCTGGACCCCGAGAAGGCCGAGCGCTGGCTGGCCGAGCGCTTTCCCGAAAGCGACCCGGAGAAACGAAGGCGGGCCGCCGAGCTCGCCGACGGGCTTCCCGGCCTCATGGCCCAGCTCGTCCCCTGGCCCGAGGAGGAACGCCTGCTGGCCGCCCTCCAACCCCACTTCGACGCCCTGGGCGAGGCCCGCGAGGCCCTCCTCCTGGCGGCCTCCCTCGCCGAACCGGTGCCCCCCGAGCGCCTCGCCCAGGGCGTCGAAGTGGGGTTGGAG
>JALVVO010000170.1 GCA_027023345.1 Thermaceae bacterium | reverse complement strand
GGCCTGGGCCGAGGGGCGGGAAGCGCTCGCGGCGGGGTTTACCCTCGCGGTCCACGCCATCGGGACCCGGGCGGTGGCCGGGGTGCTGGAGGTCTTTCGGCGCCTACCCCGGCTCCCCGGTCGGCCGCTTCGCATCGAGCACCTGCAGCACCTCCGGGACGCGGACCTTGCCCTTTTGGACCAGGCGGGAGTGGTGGCCTCGATGCAGCCGGTGCACCTGGCCGCCGACGCCGAGCTCGTCCGAAGACGGCTCCCCGGGCGCGAGGGGGAGGCCTTTCGCTTCGCCACCGTCGCCCGAAGGCTCCCCCTCGCCTTCGGCTCGGACGCGCCGGTGGCCGAGCCCGACCTCGCCGCTTCCCTCCGCGAGGCCACCGAGCACCGGCTTTCCCCCAAGGAGTCGCTCGACGAGCAGGCGGCGCTTTACGCCCACACCCGCGGGGCCGCCCTCGCCGCCGGCTGGGGGGACTACGGCCGGATCGCCCCCGGGGTCCTTGCCGACCTCGGGCTCTTTGAGGACGGGAGGCTCGTGGCCCGGGTCTTCGACGGGGCGCTTCAGGATGTCGAAGCTTGAGGCGATTCGGGGCCGGGCCGAGGCGCTCGGGCTTTGGGCGACGCTTGCGCCCCTTGCCCTTCCCGAGGAGGCGCGCCTGGCCTTTGCCACCTGGCTCGACGCGGGCCGGCACGCGGGGATGGCCTACCTCGCGCGCACCCGGGAGGCGAGGTTATTCCCGGAGCGGGCCTTTCCCTGGGCGAAAAGCGTCCTCGTGCTTGCTGCGCCCTACGCTTTTCCCGAATTGCCGGTGCCCAAAGGAGGGCTCCGGGCGGGGCGGGTGGCCCGCTACGCCTGGACCCGGGACTACCACCTCGCCCTCGAGGCCGCTCTTTCGGAGCTTGAAGCCTTTGCGCGGTCCCTTGGGGTTCGGGCGAAGGGCTACGTGGACTACGGACCCCTCCTCGAGGGGCCCCTGGCCGCCGCCGCGGGGATCGGCTGGCGGGGGCGGAACACCCTGGTTTTGAAGGAGGGGTTTGGCAGCTACCTTTTGCTTGCGGTCTTGCTCCTCGAGCTCGAGGCGCCGCCCGCGCCCGAAGTCCCCTTCCGCTGCGGCCGGTGCACCCGGTGCCTGGACGCCTGCCCCACCGGCGCCCTCGACGCCCGGGGGCTCGACGCGAACCGCTGCATCAGCTACTGGACGATTGAGACCCGCTTGCCGATTCCCCTTGCGCTCTGGGACGCCTTCGGCGACTGGCTCTTCGGCTGCGACGACTGCCAGGAGGCCTGCCCCTGGAACCGCTTTGCTCCTCGGGTGGGGTACTGGAGGGGCTTTCGCCCGGAGCCCGAGCTCGCCCACCCCGACCTTTGGGATTTCGTTCGCCTTTCCAACCGGGCTTTCGCTCGGAAGTACGGCGACACCGCCTTCGCCCGCGTCGGCCGGCCGGGGATGGCGCGGAACGCGATCCGCCTGCTCGGGGTGCTCGAGCACCCGGCGCTTAGGGCCTACCTCGAAGCCGCCGAGGCCGACCCCAGCCCCGCCGTGCGCAAGGCGGTGGCCCAGGCCTACTTCCGGCTTGGGCGCCTGCGCCTCCTCGACGACCCCGACCCCGAGGTGCGGGCCTTCGCCCGCGGGCTTTTCGGCTAGTCCTCGGGGTCCAGGGGGCGCCCGGTGCGGACGACCCGGGCGATGCGCTCGGGGAGCCCCCAGGCCTGGATGTCGAAGGCGGTCTGGGCGTAGTCGTAGGGGACCTTGTAGATCCGGGCGGCGACCCCTTCGGGGGTGACGGTGAGCACCGCGAGGTCGGCGCCCGGCTCGCCCCCCAGGGTGAGGCCCACCGAGCCCGGGTCGAGGAGGTACGCCCGGGTGAGGGGGCGAAAGACGGGGACGTGCCCACCCCCGGTGAGCACCAGGCTCGCCCGCAGCGACTCGAGTAGGGGCTTGAGCTCGGCCGCGCTTTCGTAGAGGGGGAAGCGGGCCTCGGGGTCGTCGGGCCGGCCGTGAAACGCCTTGGCCCGGCCGAAGGGCGTTTGCAGCTTGCGCATCGGCGGGAGGGCGCGTAGAAAGGCCTTCTCCTCCTCCCCCAGCTGTTCCCGGGTCCAGGCCAGGGCGAGCTCGGTCTCGGGGCTCTTCTTGGGGCCCGGTGTGGGGAAGATCACCCGCACGTCGGTGCCGCCGAGGACGCAGGGGATCTCGCTTTCCCGGATCCGCGCGATGACCTCCCGGGGGTGCGGTCCGTAGCCCACCAGATCGCCGAGGCAGAGCACCGCGTCCACCGAAAGCCCCTCGACGAACTCGAGCACCGCCTCGAGCGCGGGGAGGTTAGCGTGGACGTCGGAGAAGACCGCGATGCGCACTAAAGCCCATTCTATAAGCGCCCTGCCCATTCTCATGTGCATTCTCGCTAGCAAGGGGGCGTGCCCGCCCTTTTCGGCATCCTGCTCGCCCTGGCGCTCCCGCCCTTCCCCCTGGGGTTTTTGCTGCCCTTCTTCCTCGCCTGGATCCTCGGGGGCGGTGGGTTTCGCTTCGGGCTGGCGCTCGGGCTCGGTTTTTGGGGCGTGCACCTCGCCTGGTTGCCGGCGAGCTTCCTCGAGCGCTTCGGGGCCTTCGGCCTGGTCCCCGGGCTTTTGCTCATCCTTCTCCTCGCGGTCTTCTTCGGGGTCCTCTTCGCCCTCGCCGGCCGGCGCCCCCTGGTCCTCGCCGGGGGCTGGGTGCTTTTCGAGTTCCTGCTCGCCTACCTGCCCTGGCCTTTTCCCTGGGGCTACCTCGGCTACGCCGCCACCGACGGCGGGGTGCGGGCCCTCGCCGCCGCCGTCGGCGTGAACGGGCTCAGCCTCCTCGCCTTGGCGCTCGCGCTGCTCGTCCGCCGGGGCTACCCCCTCGCGGGGCTTTTCTGGGCCGCGCTTTGGTTTTTGCCGCTCGCCGGACCCGCCCCAAGCGCCGAGGCCCTCCTCGTCCAGGGCGCGGTGGACCCGCTGGAAAAGGTCCGGGGCGCGGAAGAGGGGGCCCGCTACCTCGCCCTGACCCGCGAGGGGCTCGCCCGGCACCCCGGGGTGCGCCTCGTGGTCTGGCCCGAGACCGCGGTGCCCCGGCTCCCCCGGGAGACGCGGGCGGTGCTCGGCGAGCGCACCCTGATCTACGGGACCTGGGGACCCGGTCCCAGGAACGAGGTCCGGCTCTGGCGGGCGGGCAGGGACCGGGCGGCCTACGCCAAGCGAAGGCTCGTGCCCTTCGGCGAGTACTTTCCCGGCCGGGCCTGGCTCGGCCCCCTCTACGACGCGGTGCTTTCCCGGCTGGGGCTCGGCCACCTGCGCGACCTCGTCCCCGGCCAGAAGGCGGAGCCGCTCGGTCCCTACGCCGCCTTCGTCTGCTACGAGGCCGACTTCCCCGGGGAGGTGCGGCGGCTCGCCAAGGGGGCGCGCCTCCTCGTCAACGTCTCCAATGACGGCTGGTTCGGGGCCGGCTACGGCCGGCGCCAGCACCTCGCGATGAGCCGGATGCGGGCGGTGGAGAACGGGCTTTGGCTCCTTCGGGCGGCGAACGACGGCATCAGCGCGGCGATCGACCCCGCCGGACGGGTGGTGGCCCGCACGCCCGAGGGGGTGCCGGCGGTGCTCGCCGCTCCTTTCGCCCTTCGTGAAGGCGGCCGGACGCTTTATGCCCGGCTCGGGGAGCTGCCGGTGATCGGCGCCGCCTACCTCTTCGTCATCCTCGGCCTTCTAGGAAGCGGCGCCAGAACGCCCCCACCGCCTCGGGAGCGAGCCGGGCCCGGCTGTGCGTCGGCGGCAGCGGCTCGTCGTAGAAGAATCGCGGCAAGGGCTCGACCTCGGGCAGGCCGGCGGCGCGGTTGAAGGCGAGCTCGAGGCGGAGCACCTCCCGCCCCAGCTCGGCGAAGTAGTTCTCGGGTAGGCGCACGTCGTGGCGGTCGGCGATGGCCTCGGCCACCAGGGGGACCGCCTCCTCGGCCACCGCCGCCGACATGTAGCAGAGCCCGAGCGCGTCGAGGGCGGCGCTTTTTACCTGGTAGTCGAAGGAGAGCCTCATCACCTCGTCGAGGCTCATCTCGAAGGTCTCGACTCGGGCGGGGTTGCCGGTGGTGTGGTCGGCCCCTTGCTGGCTGGTCATGTAGGTGACCCCGGTGCCCTCGACCACCCGGGGGTCGTAGGCGCTGATCGCCTGCTTGCGCACGGTGGGGACGCGGGGGTGGCCGAGCGCCTGCCCCAGCCGGTAGGCGCCCTGGGCGAAGCGGCGACCCTCGGGGCTGCCCTGGCGAAGCGCCTCGGTGATACCGAGCATCCAGTCGAGGTCGCCCCACTCGGCGAGCCCCGCGTCCATCGCCACCCCGAGGGTGGCGCCGAGCTCGATCGTGTCCACGCCCAGGTCGTTGGCCTCGCGGTTGAGGCGGGCGACGGCGTCGAGCTCGTCGAGACCGCAGTTCGCGCCCACCAGGCCGAGGGTCTCGTACTCCAGCGGGCTCACGAGGAGCCGCCCTTCGGCGTCCGGATAGCGGTTCGAGCAACGGATGATGCAGCCGGGCATGCAGGCGTGGGTGGGGGTGCCCTGGCCGTTTCGCTCTAGGATCCGCTCGCGAAGGGCCTCGCCGCCGATCGGGACCGGCCCCTCGGTGAGGCGTCCGTAGCGGAAGTTCTTGACCGGCAGGCCGCCGGCGACGTTCTGGTAGTCGGCCATGCCGGCGGTGCCGAGCTTGGGGTAGTAGTCGCCGGTGACCGGGTTTTCCCGGAGCAGCTTGCCGTAGGCCCGGAGCTCGTCAAAAAACTTCTTCTTCTCCCGGGGGGGCGTCCCCGGGTTTTCGATGACGATGGCCTTCACCCTTTTTGTGCCCATGACCGCGCCTAGACCCCCGCGCCCGGCGATGCGCCCGGGGAGGCCGTCGGTGTCGGTGATGCTGATGCCGGCGAGGAGGCCCTGGTACTCGCCCACGGGCCCGATCGCCGCCACCGCGCTCTTCGGGAAGCGGCGGCGAAGCTCGGCGACGGTGGCGTGGGTGCCCTGCCCCAAAAACTCGCGGCCGTCCAGGAAGCGGACGCCCTTCTCGCCGATCACGAGCACGACCCAGTCCGGGGCCCGGCCATGAAGGGTGAACCCGGCGATTTCCCACTGCCCCATGGCGAAGGCCAGGGTTCCCCCGGAGTTCGACTCCTTGACCCCGCCGGTCAGCGGGCTTTTCGCCCCCACCGAGAGCCGGTTGGCGTTGGAGAAGGTGGTGCCGGCCAGGGGCCCGGCGACGAAGACGAGGGGGTTTTCCTCGGCGAGCGGGTCCACCCGGGGTACTCCGAGGTCCAAAAGGGTGCGCACGGTGCGGTACCGCCCCGCCCGCCAGACCTCCTCCTTGGGCCAGGGGCGTTCGTCCACGCGCCGCTCGGGCAGGTGCACGTCCAACCAACGGGGCATGCCCCCATTGTAGACTCGCGGCGTGCACCCGGTGGAGACCGCTGACGGGAGCCCGACCCTCTACTCCGAGCGCTACCGGGAGGCCTACCACCCGAGGGAGGGGGCGCGCGCCCAGGCCGAGCGGCTCTTCGTCCGTCTTGCCGGCCTTTCGGGCCGGAGCGAGGCCCGCGTCGTCGAGGTCGGCTTTGGCCTCGGCCTCAACTTCCTCGCGAGCCTCGAGGCCGTTCGCTCGGAAGGCGGGCTCCTTTTCTTCATCGGGCTCGAGCCCGAGCCGGTGGCGCCGGAGCTGCTCGCCGAGGCGCTCGCGCGCTGCCGCCTCGCCCCCGACGCGCACGAGCCCCTGCTCGCCGCCTGGGAGCGGGGGCGGGACTTCGTCGTCGCCGGCGAGGGGTTCGTGCTCGAGCTCCGCTTCGTCCGCGTCGAGCACGCCCGCCTGCCCGAGGGCTGGGCCGACGCCGTCTACTACGATCCCTTCAGCCCGCGGGCGAACCCCGCCGCCTGGTCGCTCGCGGGCCTCGCCCGGGCCAAGGACGGCCTTCGTCCCGGCGGGGTGCTTTTAAGCTACGCGGTGGCCGGCTGGGTTCGCCGGAACCTCGAGGCGCTCGGGTTCGCGGTGGAGCGGGTCCCCGGCGAGCTCGGCAAGCGGGAGTGGCTCAGGGCCCGCCGTATTTCTTGAGAAAGTCCTCGCGCGCCAGGTAGATCAGCTTGACCGCGTAGCTCGGCTTCGGGGGGTAGCGGGGGTCGCGGTAAAGCCAGTCGAAGAAGCGCCGGCTCAGGGCGTCCACCAGCGAGCGGCCTTTGGGCAGGTCAAAAAGCTTAAAACCGAGCAGTTCCTTGGCGCCCTCGACCAGGGGGGTGACGGCGAAGACGACCTGGATCTCGGGGTCGGCCTTGACCCGCTCGGCGGCCCCGGCGAGGTCGCGCTTCAAGGCCTTGACGATGGCGAGGGGGCTCTTCGCGGCCACCCGGCGGCTGTCGAAGTGGAGTTCGAGGCCCACCGTCCCCTTGCTCAGGCCGGGCACGTCAGCGGGGAGCGGCGCCTTCGCGCAGCGGAAGAGGTTGTCCGCGCTCCGGCGGCAGCGCCGGATGCCGTGGGCCCGGTCGTAGCGCTCGTCGAAACCCTGGAGGGCGCGGATCAACCCCTCCTTGAAGGAAAGCGGCCGGAGGTCCAGCTCGCCCATGGGGACGAGCTCGAACCCCATTGCCCGGAGTTCGGGGACGACCCGGTAGAGCAACCCCGGCGTGCGCGCAAGGTCGTGGAAGAGGACGACCGAGCCCGGCTGGACGAGCTCCAGGAGGCGGTCCGCCAGGGCCTCGTCCTCGAGGCGGGTCCAGTCCTTGGACTCGAGGTCCCATAGCGCGACCCGCTTTCCGAGCGTGCGGGCAAAAACCCGGGTGAGGGGCGAGTGCGCGCCGTGGGGCGGCCGGTAGAGGGGGAGGCCGCCGGGGTCGTAGGCGGTGTGCACCCACTCGGTCCAGGGCGCCATCAGGAAGGCGGGGCGGTGGAAAAGGCCGTGGGAGGCGAGTTCGTGGCCCGCTTGGCGGATCGCCTCGACGAGCTCGGGGTGCCGACGGGCCCGCCGGCCGGTGAGGAAGAAGGTAGCTCGGAGCTCGAGCTCCTCGAGCGCCTCGAGCAAGCCGGGGGTGGTCTCGGGGTCGGGGCCGTCGTCGAAGGTGAGCGCGACCCGCGCCTTGTTCCGGGGTCCGTGGGCCAGCGCCCCCACCCCCATCCAGCGAAAGAGCAGGTCGCTCGCGCCGTAGAGAGCGAGGAGCGCGGCTAGGGCTGCTTCCCAAGCTGCCAAAGGTAGTACCCCCCTACCAGGGCCATCAGCATACCGCCGGTGGCGAACGGACCCCAGGGGCCGAGGAGGTCCCAGGTGACGCCGCCGATCGCGGGGCCGACGGCGTAGCCCAGGGCCTCGAGGGTCATGATCACGCCCCAAGCGGCGGCGCGATCGGCGTCGGGCAGGCTTTTCACCACCAGTCCGTTCCAGCCGGGGAAGAAGAGGCCGAAGCCCGTGCCGACGAGGACCCCGGCGAGCCCCAGGGCCCAAAGCGCGGGGCCGAAGATGAGCGGCAGCACCCCCACCAGCGCAAAACCAAGGGCGGCGAGGAAGAGGCCGGGGACGAGCAGCCGCCGGGGCTCGCCCTCGTCCGCCCGCCGCGCCGCGCGCCAGAAGACGAGGAGCGCGGCGCCCGCGCCCGCCGCGATCAGGAAGGCGAGCCGGGGTAGGGTGAGGTTCACCCGGGCGACGAAGAGGAAGAGCACCGGCGCGAGCACGCCGGTGGAGAGGGTCTGCACGAAGGCGGCGGGGAGGAGCGCGTAGAGCTTCCGCCAGTCGTACGGCTTCTTGCTGGGCCTCGGCGCCGGGTTTCGTAGCGTGACCAGGCTCAGCGACAACGCGAAGAGGAGGACGGCGAGCGCCAGGACGGCCCGGTAGGCGAGCTCGGGGGAGCTTTGCGCCAGGTAGCCCGTGGCCAGCATGGCGAGGCCGAGGAGGGGGCCGATCAGCGCGGTGGCCGAGGTCACCCCCCGGGCCTCGAAGCCCTCGCGGCTATCCCGGCTGACGAAGGTTAGCGTCGCCGGCCATAGGGGGCTGGTGAAGACCCCCCAGGCGGCCGCCAGGAGGATCATCCCGAGGAGCGACCCGTGGGGAAGGACGAGCACTGCCAGCAAGGCGGTCGCTCCCGACGCCAAGAGCACCGCCCCCAGCCGCAGGCGTTCCGAGAGCCATCCCCCTGCGCTCTTGGCGAAGGCGTCGGTGAAGTAGTGGACCGAGGTCACGAGGCCGACGAGCGACGCCCCAAGCCCCAGCTGCTCCTGGGCGAAGAGGGGGAAGAAACCCACGAAGAAGGCGCTCCGGAGCATCTCGGTGAGGGCCAGGACCCCCACCAACCGGAGTACCAGGCCGGGCCGACGCCAGGGGAGCATCTAGCGCTCCCGGTCGGCGAAGTAGTCGGGGCCGTAGTCCTCGGGGCGTCCCAGGATGCGTGCCAGAACGTTCTTCGTGTGCACTCCGTACATCTTCCACCTTCCCCATGCCAGCCGGCGCCCCGAGGTGACAACCCTTTGGTCCGGGAGGTAGCGGACGCGGCCGCGCCTGAGTAGCTTTTTCGCCAGGTGAACGTCCTCGGCGAAGGGGCGATCGTAGCCTCCGACCGCGAGCGCGGCTTCGCGCCGTACCGCGTGGTTGGCGCCGGACGCGTTGGGCTGGCCCAGAAGAGCGCTTAACCTTAGGAAAAGCGGAAAGGCGTGGCGGGCCAGCCAGCGGTCAAGGGTTGGCGCGTCCTCGTCCAGCTCGATGGGGCCGTAGGTGGCCACCGTTTGGGGGTCGGCGAACCCTCGCCGGATGGCCGCGATCCAGCCCGGGAGGACCCGGGTGTCGGCGTCGGTCTGGGCCACGACCTCGTACCTTGCCGCCTTGAGCCCGGCTTGCCGGGCGTGGTGCACCCCGGGGGTGGGCTCGCGGACGACCCAGACCCCCATCTGCTCGGCGATCTCCGCGGTACGGTCCTTGGACCCGTTGTCCACCACGATGATCTCGTCGGGCGGCGGGTCCTGGCGAAGAAGTGCGTCGAGGCAGCGGCCGAGGTACGCCTCCTCATTGCGAGCGGGAACGACCACCGAGACGCGCGGCATGCCGGAAGGGATTATACGTGCTCGTCCTCGCGCTTCAGCGTGGGAAAGCTGAAGATGAGCTTTCTCGGCTCGCTCCGGAAGATCGCCTCGGCCTCCTCGTAGGCGGCGACCATCTCCTCGGCGATCCGGGGGGCGCTGCGGCGTTCGGCGAACCGGCGAGCGCCCTCGGCGAGCCGGCGGCGCCGGTCGGGGTCGGAGAGCAAGAGCAGGGCGGCGCGGGCGAGGGCCGCCGGGTCCCCCGGCGGCACCAGGTAGCCGCTTTGATCCGGGGCCACGCTCTCCACCGCTCCGCCGGCGGCGACCGCCACCACCGGGAGGCCCATCGCCTGGGCCTCCCAGAGCACGAGGCCCTGGGTCTCGGTCTCGCTCGAGAAGAGGAAGAGCTCGGCGGCCCGGTAGTAGCCGCCGACCTGCTCGTAGGGCACGGCGCCGGCGAAGGTGACGCGATCCCGCACCCCGAGCTCCTCCGCCAAAGCCTCGAGGCGTTCCCGCTCGGGCCCCTCGCCCACCAGGACCCAGTGGGCGTCGAGCGCTCGGGCGATCTCGGCGAAGGCGGCGAGGGCGACGTCGAGGCTTTTTTCCTTGCCCAGCCGGCCCACCCTGAGCAGCCGGCGGCGGC
>JALVVO010000169.1 GCA_027023345.1 Thermaceae bacterium | reverse complement strand
GTGGGGTCGACGTCCTCGCGGGCCCGCTCTTTAAGCTCCTCGAACGAGCCCACCAGGTGCTCGTGGCCGCAGTCCTCGCAGACCCAGACGGGAAGCGGCGTGCCCCAGTAGCGGTTCCTAGAGAGCGCCCAGTCGGTGAGGTTTTTCAGCCACTCGCCGTAGCGGCCGGTCTTGATGTGGGGCGGGATCCAGTTGATTTCCTGGTTCTTGGCGATCAGGCGGTCCTTGAAGCGGGTGTTCTGGATGAACCAGGTCTCGGTGGCGTAGTACATGAGGGGCGTCTTGCAACGCCAGCAGTGGGGGTAGCTGTGGACGATCTCCTCCCGCTTGAAAAGGAGCCCCCGCTTCTTTAGGTCCTGGAGGATCTCGCGGTTCGCGTCGCGGAAGAAGAGGCCCTTATAGGGCCCGACCGTGAGCTTGCCGTCCTCGTCCACGGTGATGAGGATCGGGAGGCCGTACCTACGGGCCACCTCCATGTCCTCGGCGCCGAAGGCCGGGGCTTGGTGGACGACGCCGGTGCCGTCCTCCTTGGAGACGTAGTCGGCGAGGACCACGAAGTGGGCGGGCTTTTCCGGCTCGACGAAGCGGTAGGGGGGCTCGTAGCGGGCGCCCTCGAGCTCCCGCCCCGAGAACGTCTTCAGGACCTCGGCCTCCTCGCCGAGGAGCTTTTTCCCAAGGCCTTCCTCGAGAACCAGGACCTCGTCCCCCCGCCGGAAGGCGGCGTAGGTAAACGCGGGGTGCACGGCGGCGGCGACGTTCGCGGTCAGGGTCCAGGGGGTGGTGGTCCAGACGAGGAGGCTCGCGCCCGGGGGAAGCCCGAGCTTCTCGGGTTCCTTTAGGGGGAAGCGCACGTAGACCGAGGGGTCGCTGATCTCCTTGTAGCCCTCGGCGACCTCGTGGGAGGAGAGCGGGGTGCCGCAGCGGGGGCAGTAGGGAACGACCTTGTAGTCGCGGTAGAGGAGGTCCTTCTTCCAGAGCTCCTTCAGGCTCCACCAGATGGACTCGATGTAGTCCTTGTCGAAGGTGTAGTAGGCGTCGTCAAGGTCCACCCAGAAGGCGATGCGCTCGGTGAAGCGCTCCCACTCCTTCTCGTAATCGAGCACCGAGGCCTTGCAGGCCTTGTTGAACTCGGCGATGCCGTAGCGCTCGATGTCCTTCTTGTTCTTGAGGCCGAGCTTCTTCTCGACCTCGAGCTCCACCGGCAGCCCGTGGGTGTCCCAGCCCGCCTTCCGGGGCACGTAGTAGCCCTGCATGGTCTTGAAGCGGGGAAAGAGGTCTTTGTAGCTCCGGGCCTGGGCGTGGTGGACGCCGGGGCGGCCGTTCGCCGTCGGCGGCCCCTCGTAGAAGGTGAACTGCGGGTTCCCCTTCCGCTGCTCCAGGCTCTTTTGAAAGATTCGGTTTTCCTTCCAGAAAGCCAGGATCTCCTCTTCCAGCTTGGGGAAGTTGGGCTTCTTGACCTCCTCGAACGGCATCGTCACCTCCAAGAAAAAGTCCGCGCGTGCTCGCCGCGCGGACGAGGCCCCTGGCCCCGCGGTACCACCGCGCTTCGGGGAATCGGCTTGTGGCTTGTGGGAAAGATGTTCCTTTTCCCTACAGGCTACATGCTACAAGCCACGAGCCTTTCCCCGCCCTCGTTTCGCGCTATCACGGGCGCACCCGGCGGGCATTACTCGGGGCCCGGCCCCTTTCCTCCCGCGGCTCGGGGGCGATCTTCGGCGCGGACCTCCGCCCGGCTCCCACCCTCCCGGGCTCGCTGTGGGAGGCGCCCCGCGCCTACTCCTCCCCGTCGTAGCCTTTACAATCTTCGCCTATCGGCGCTATAATGAACCCCCGGAAGACCGGCGGTTCGAGAAGCATCCTAGCAAAGCGCCGTTTTAAGCCGCAAGCAGCCGGTGTTCCCCAAAACCCCCGAAAGGCAAAGCGAGGCCAAGATGGAGTTCTACCTGGACACCGCCGAAATCGAGGAGATCCGTGAAGTTGCCGGCTGGGGCGTGCTCTCCGGCGTGACCACCAACCCCACCCTGGTCGCCAGGAGCGGCCGGGACCTCCGCGAGGTGGTGATCGAGATCGCCGAGATCGTGAAGGGCCCGGTCTCGGCCGAGGTGATCGCCACCGACACCGAGGGGATGGTGGCCGAGGCCCGGGAGCTCGCCCGCCTCTCGGGGCACGTCGTGATCAAGATCCCGGTGACCCCGGAGGGGCTCGCCGCCACCCGGCGGCTCGCCGAGGAGGGCATCCCGGTCAACATGACGCTGGTCTTCTCGCTGCCCCAGGCGTTGCTCGCGGCCCGGGCCGGGGCCCGCTACGTCAGCCCCTTCCTCGGGCGGGTGGACGACATCGGCGGCGACGGCGTGGGGCTCGTTCGCGAGATCGCCGAGGCCTTTAGCCTCCACGGCATCGAGACCAAGATCATCGCCGCCAGCATCCGCCACCCCCGGCACGTGGTCGAGGCCGCGCTCGCGGGGGCCGATATCGCCACCGTTCCCTATAAGGTGATGAAGCAGCTCGTCCGCCATCCGCAGACCGACGCGGGCATCGCCCGCTTCCTCGAGGACTGGCGGCGGGCCCACGAGGGTTAAAACCATGACGACGAGGACCAAGAACGCGCAGAAGAAACGCACCGAGGAAAAGCTGGCGAAGCTCTCCTTCCAGGAGCTCTCGAACAAGATCCTCCCCGAGCTCCACCTCATCGCGGCCAAGGCCGGCATCGAGAACTACAAGCGCATGAAGAAGGACGAGCTGGTCATGGCCCTCCTGGAGCGGGAGGCCGAGGGGGAGGGGCTTCAGCTCGCCAAGGGGTACCTCGAGATCAGCCCCGACGGCTACGGCTTCTTGCAGGAGAGCGCGTACAACCTCGACTCCCGGAGCGTGATCGTCTCCGCCGGACTCATCAAGCAGTTCGCCCTCAGGAGCGGGGACTACGTGGTGGGCCGGGCCCGGGCGCCCCGGGAGAACGAGCGCTACGGCACCCTGATCCGGGTCGAGGCGGTGAACGGCCTCGACCCCGAGGCGGCCAAGAAGCGCCCCAAGTTCGACGAGCTCATCCCCCAGTTCCCCGACCAGAAGATCAAGCTGGAGACCGACCCCGCGGAGCTCGCCACCCGGGTGATCGACCTCCTCGCCCCCATCGGGCGCGGCCAGCGCGGGCTGATCGTGGCCCCGCCCAAGGCCGGGAAGACCACCCTGCTCAAGAAGATCGCCAAGGCGGTGGTCAAAAACGAGCCCGACATCAAGGTGATCGTCCTCCTGATCGACGAGCGCCCCGAGGAGGTCACCGACTTCCGCGAGGAGGTCGAGGGCGTCGAGGTCATCGCCAGCACCTTCGACGAGCCGCCCCAGAACCACATCCGGGTCGCCGAGTTCGTCCACGAGCGGGCGAAGCGGATCGTCGAGGAGGGCGGCCACGTGATGATCCTGCTCGACTCGATCACCCGGCTCGCCCGAGCCAACAACCTGGTGACGCCCCCCACCGGCCGCACCCTCTCGGGCGGCCTCGACTCGGCGGCGCTCCACTTCCCCAAGAAGTTCTTGGGCGCGGCCCGGAACATCCGGGGCGGGGGCTCGCTCACCATCCTGGCCACCGCGCTCGTCGAGACCGGCTCCCGGATGGACGACGTGATCTTCGAGGAGTTCAAGGGCACCGGCAACATGGAGCTCCACCTCTCGCGCAGGCTCGAGGAGCGGCGGATCTTCCCGGCGATCGACATCCTGAAGTCGGGCACCCGCCGCGAGGAGCTGCTCCTCGGGGAGGAGGCGTTGCATAAGATCTGGCTCCTCCGCAAGGTGCTCGCCGACATGGACCCCGCCGAGGCGATGGAGATGCTGCTCTCGCGGCTCGCCAAGACCAAGTCGAACGCCGAGTTCCTGGCGACTTTGGCGGCGCGCTAGGGGTATACTGCTCCTCGTGGGGAGGGGGCCCGTGACCGGCGGTGGACTGCGCAACTGGATGCTGGCCGGCTTGATCGCGGGCCTGCCCTTCACGCCCCAGGAGATCCTCGCCGACTACGCCGCCCAGGTCGGGCGGGTGGAGGTGGTGCTCGAGCCCGAGGCCCGGGTCTGGGACGCGCTCGCCGCCGTCCACGAGGCCCGGGCCCTGCACGTCGTCCGCTCCGGGGAGGCGCTGGCCGCCCTGGCCGCCGCCTATGGGAGCTCGGTGGAGGCGATCAAGAAGGCGAGCGGCCTCAAGTCCTGGCGGATCCAGCCGGGGCAGGAGCTGGTGATCCCCTACCGGGTGGACGGGGGAGAGGGCCCGAGGCTGCCCCCCGGGGTGCGCCGCTACGTGGTTAAGAAGGGCGACACCCTGGAGCGGATCGCCAAGCGCTTCGGGCTCACGGTGCTCGAGCTCGTCTCCGCGAACCCCACGCTGAAAAGCCTCGACCGGATCCCTCTTGGAGCCACCTTGCTCATCCCCGAGGGGACGAAGGGGCGGATCGTCGTCCTCGGGCCGGGGAAGAGCCTCGCCGACCTGGCCCGGACCTACCGGCTCGACGTGAGCGAGCTTGCCCGGGCGAACGGGGTGAAGGACCCGCTCGAGCTCCGACCCGGCGACCTGGTCCTCGTCCCCGGCGTGCTCGCCCGCGAGGTCTACGCTGAGCTCGAGAAGAAGCGGGCGGAGGAGCGCCGGCTCGCCGCCGAGCGGCGCCGCCGCTGGCTGGCCGAGCAGGCCCGCCGCCGGGCCCGGCTCAAGCAGGTTAGCTACCGGCCGGGGAAGGCCTCCCTCAAGGGCTTCCAGTGGCCGCTTACACGGTTTCGCATCACCAGCTACTACGGCTACCGTCGGGTCTGGGTGGCGGGGAGCAACTTCCATCACGGCATCGACCTCGCCGCCCCGGCCGGGACCCCGGTCTACGCCGCCCGGGACGGGCGGGTGATCTTCGCCGGCTGGGGCTACTACTACGGGCGCTACGTCCGCATCGATCACGGCAACGGGGTCGAGACCCGCTACGCCCACCTGTCCCGGCTCGCGGTGCGCACCGGCCAGCGCGTCCGGCGCGGCCAGGTGATCGGCTACGTCGGGGCCTCGGGGCGGGGCGCCTACGGCGTCCACCTTCACTTCGAAGTCCGCGTGGGCGGGCGTTCGGTCAACCCCATCCCCTATCTACCGAGGTAGCGGAGGAACCATGGAAGCGAAGGGTACGCTCAAGGTCAAGACCGGGTTCGCGGAGATGTTCAAGGGCGGCGTCATCATGGACGTCACCACCCCCGAGCAGGCGGAGATCGCCGAGGAAGCGGGGGCGGTGGCGGTGATGGCGCTGGAGCGGGTGCCCGCCGACATCCGTGCCCAGGGCGGGGTCGCCCGCATGGCCGACCCCAAGAAGATCAAGGAGATCATGGCCGCGGTGAGCATCCCGGTCATGGCCAAGGTCCGGATCGGGCACTTCGCCGAGGCGATGATTCTCGAGGCCCTGGGAGTGGACTTCATCGACGAGTCCGAGGTGCTCACCCCCGCCGACGAGGAGCACCACATCGACAAGTGGGCCTTCAAGGTTCCCTTCGTGAACGGGGCCCGCGACCTCGGCGAGGCGCTTCGCCGGATCGCCGAGGGGGCGGCGATGATTCGCACCAAGGGCGAGGCCGGCACCGGGAACGTGGTCGAGGCGGTGCGCCACGCCCGGTGGATGTGGAAGCAGATCCGCTGGCTCCAATCGCTTCGCGAGGACGAGCTCCCCGCCGCCGCCAAGGAGCTCCAGGCGCCGCTCGAGCTCGTTAAGTGGGTCCACGACCACGGCAAGCTCCCGGTGGTGAACTTCGCCGCCGGCGGGATCGCCACCCCGGCCGACGCCGCCTTGATGATGCACCTCGGGATGGAGGGCGTCTTCGTCGGCTCGGGGATCTTCAAGTCCGGCGACCCGAAAAAGCGCGCCAGGGCGATCGTGCGCGCGGTCACCCACTACGACGACCCCGAGGTCCTGGCCGAGGTCAGCGAGGACCTGGGCGAGCCGATGGTGGGAATCAACATCGACCTCATCCCGGAGGAGGAACGGCTCGCCAAGCGTGGCTGGTAGCGGGAACGGGGCGGGACGTCCCGCCCCGTTCTTTTTGGGGGTGCGTGAAAATATTCACGAACTAAGGCAACCCACCCCTTTCACAAAACCCGCCCGTTGACGCACCCCTCCAAAAGGCGCAGGATAGGGGCGATGATCGGCATCCTGGCGGTCCAAGGCGACTTCCGCGAGCACGAGCTCGCGTACCGGCGCGTCGGTGTCCCCACCCGGCGGGTGCGGCGGGCGGAGGACCTCGAGGGCGTCCGGGGCCTCGTCATCCCCGGAGGCGAGTCCACCACCATCGGCAAGCTCGCCCGCGAGTACGGGGTCGAGGCCGAGGCCCGCAGGCGCTATGAGGCCGGGACGCTCGCCCTCTGGGGCACCTGCGCCGGCGCCATCTGGCTCGCCCGCGAGGTCGAGGGCTACCCCGACCAGCCCAGGCTCGGGGTCATGGAGATCGCCGTTCGCCGGAACGCCTACGGCCGCCAGGTCGAGTCCTTCGAGACCGACCTCGAGGTCGAGGGCTTCGATCGCCCCTTCCACGCGATCTTCATCCGCGCCCCGGTGATCACCCGGGTGGGGCCGGGGCTTCGCGTCCTCGCCCGCTACCAGGGCGATCCGGTCTTCGTCGTCGGCGAGCGGCTCATGGCCACGACCTTCCACCCCGAGCTCACCGAGGACCCCCGCGTTCACCTATACTTCGCCCGTCTCGCCGGAGCCGAGGAGGCGGCCCGGGTGGGGTAAGACGGGCCCAGCCCGAGGACCGAGGGGACGCCGCCCGGGCGCACCTTTTGGCCTTTCGGGCGGCCTACCGGGGGATCCTTTCCGACGCCTTCCTCGAAGACCTGGAGGAACCCCGCTTTCCCGCCAAGTTCGACCGGGCCCTATCGGATCCGAGGGGCCTCGCCCTCGTCGCCGAGGAGGACGGGCGGGTGGTGGGCGTCTGCTACGCGGGGCCGAGCCGGGAGCCCGGCTACCCGGGCGGCGAGGTCCACGCGATCTACCTGCTGCCCGAGGCGCAGGGGAAGGGGCTCGGCCGCGCCCTTTTCGAGGAAGCCCTTCGGTTCCTCGAGGAGACCGGCCAGACCCCGGTCTGGGTCTGGGTGATCGAGGCGAACGAGCGGGCCCGGGGGTTTTACCGGCGGATGGGCGGGGTGGAAGCGGGCGTCCGAGTGAGCCGGCTACCCGACCCCGAGGGCCGGCCGGTCCGGCTCGTCGCCTACCGTTTTTAAGGCCGCATGCGGGTGTAGGTGCGGGGGAAGGGCACGGCCTCGCGGACGTGATGGAGCCCCGCGATCCAGGCCACGGTGCGCTCGAGGCCCAGCCCAAACCCGGCGTGGGGCACGCTTCCGAACCTGCGGAGGTCCAGGTACCAGTCGTAGACCGCTTCGGGCAGGCCGCGCTCCTTGATCCGCTCCTTCAAGAGCTCCAGGTCCCAGATCCGCTCGGAGCCGCCGATGATCTCGCCGTAGCCCTCGGGGGCGAGGAGGTCGTCGTTGAGGACGAGCTCGGGGTTTTCCGGGTCGGGCTGCATGTAGAAGGCCTTGATGGCAGCAGGGTACTTCTCGATGAAGACCGGGCGGTCGAACCGCCTGCTGATCGCGGCCTCGTGGGGGGCGCCGAAGTCCTCGCCGTAGGGGAGGGGTTCGATGCCCTCTTCGGGAGCGATTTTCTTAAGAAGTTCGATTGCTTCCTTGTAGGTGAGGCGGGGGTAGTTCCCTTCCGCCGCAGGCTCGAGCTTCTTGGGGTCGCGTTCGAGGAGCTCGAGCTCCTTCGCGCGGCGGTCGAGCACCCTTTCGACCAGGTAGCGGACGTAGTCCTCTTGGAGCTGCATGTTCTCTTCGTGCGTCATGAAGGCGGCCTCGGGCTCGATCATCCAAAACTCGAGGAGGTGCCGCCGGGTCTTACTGCGCTCGGCGCGGAAGGTGGGGCCAAAGGTGTAGACCCTCCCGAACGCGAGCGCCCCGGCCTCGGCGTAAAGCTGGCCCGACTGGGAGAGGTAGGCTTTCTCCCCGTCGAAGAGCTCGACCTCGAAGAGCTCGGTGGTGCCCTCGACCGCGCTCGGGGTGAGGATGGGGGCGTCGAAGCGGAGGAACTTGCGCTCAAGAAAGAAGTCATGGGTCGCGCGCTCGAGCTCGTCCCGGATCCGCATCACCGCCCAGGGCCGCCGGTGGCGGAGCCAGAGGTGGCGGTGGTCGAGGAGGAACTCGATCCCGTGGTCCTTCTTGGTGATCGGGTACTCCTCGAGGGGCTTGGAGATGACCTTCAGTCCCCGGACCGAGAGCTCGTACCCCCCGGGTGCCCGGGGGTCGGCCTTGACGAAGCCAAAGACCTCGAGCGCGGTCTCTTGGGGCAAGTGGTCGGCCTCCTTGAAGGTGGCCTCGTCCACGTCGTTCTTGAAGACCGTGGCCTGCAGGAACCCGGTGCCATCCCGAAGGATCAAAAAGTGGATCTTGCCCTTGGAGCGGCGGTTAAAGAGCCACCCCTTTAGGGCGACCTCCTCACCCTCGAAGTTTGCGATCTCCTCGATGAACACGCGGCGCATGGGGTCAGTTTAGCTGAAGCGCTGGCGGGAGAACGAAAAGCCGGGCTTGAAAGGAGACAAGCCCCAAGCTGGTCTCCTTTTACCTCCAGGGGGTGGGCAGGAGCTGGGCGGGGAGAGGGTCCCCCGGCATGGGTTGGCTGTTGGGGTCGGTGCGCCACTGCTCGAGGAGCGCCACCTCGTCGGGGTCGGTGACCTGCTCGACCCCCCACTTGGCGGGGCCGCAAGCCACCGAGCCGTCGGGGTTCTCGCTCACCTCGAGCTCGGCAAAGTAGCGCCAGTAGGTGTCGTGGAAGGGGCTTGGGACCTTGGGGTAGTTGTCGCCGAAGGCGGCGGCGTCGTCGGGGTTGTAGTAGTCGACGAAGAAGTAGACGAGGCGCAGGGGGCCGAAGGCGGGGATGTAGTCGCTACGGGTGTTCCAGGACGGAAAGCTCAGCGCTGCGGCAAGCCTCCAGGTTTCGATCGAGCCCGAGTACGTGGCCAGGGTTAGCTGGCTGCCGTCGCCCCCGTTCTTCAGGTCGGGAGCGTTCCACCAGTACTGGTGCCAGCCGGTCTGGACCGCCCGCTGCTCGGCCAGGAACCACCCTCCCCGGGCCGGCCGGCTCGCCATCCGGCCCGGCCAGTCCACCTGGGAGCAGACCGCCACCGGAAGCGCCTGGGGGATCGTCGCGTGCTTGAGGCCCTCGCCGTCCTTCCAGGGCTCGACCATGCCGTCGGGGAAGGCGGGGAGCTCGCTCCCCGAGCGGTAGGCGATCTTCGGCACCAGGTAGCCCTTGGGGCTTTCCTCCCAGCGGAAGTCGTAGTCGTAGCGGTAACGCTTGCCGTCGGCGGCCCGGTAGACGTAGATCTCGAGGGCGGTGGTGTTGAGGGGGAGGTTCCAGAGCCAGGGGCCACCGAGGGAGTGGTAGACGTAGTCGTCGGTGAAGTTCAGGGCGAAGTCCAGGGGCATGGCCTCGACCAGGGTCCGGTGCTCGACGCCGGTGTAGAGGTCTTTGGCCCGGGCGTAGACCGCGTATCCCCGGCTTCCCTTGCTGTATTCGATCAGCGCTGCCGGCTCGGGGTCACCCCCGATGATCTCGGGCAGGGTGTCCCCGCTTCGTAGGTCGTAGTACCAGTCGCCGGGGATCCCCGGCGACTGGTACTACGACCTAC
>JALVVO010000168.1 GCA_027023345.1 Thermaceae bacterium | reverse complement strand
CGCCCCCGACCGGGTCTTCACCCGGTCCAAGAGCTCGTCCCGGGGGAAGACCCGGTCGGGGGCGCTGGCCAGGGTCGCGAGGAGCTCGAACTCCCGGGGGCTGAGCCGGACCTCCCGGCCCCCAAGGCGCACCCGGCGGGCCTCGGGCTCGAGCTCAAGCCCCCCCACCCGAAGCCGTCCCGAGCGGCCGCTCCGGCGGAGCAGGGCCTGGATCCGGGCGAGGAGCTCGGCCTCGGAGTAGGGCTTCGTCAGGTAGTCGTCGGCCCCGCCGAGTAGCCCCGCCACCCGGTCGCCCTCGGCGGCGCGGGCGGTGAGCATCAGGACGGGCAGGCGGGCGCCGGCGGGGTCCTCGCGGAGGCGCTCGAGCCAGCGCAGGCCGGGCTCGTCGGGAAGCATCCAGTCGAGGAGTACGAGCTCGGCCTCCCGCCAGCGCGCCCAGGCCTCCCGGGCGGTCTCGGCCTCGATCACCTCGTGCCCCGCGCGGGCGAGGAGCAGCCGGAGCGCGAGCCGGACCCCGGGCTCGTCCTCGACCAAGAGGATCCGCGCCATGCCACCCCCAGCCTAATCCGGGCCGTTTTGCCCCGCAGCCTGAAGGTATAAAAGGAGCGTGCCCCAGGAACCGATCTTCACCCCCTTCGGCGCCGCCCAGACGGTGACCGGGAGCTGCCACCTCCTGAGCTACCGGGGCTACCGCCTCCTGCTCGAGTGCGGCGCCTACCAGGGCGAGGCCGAGGCCAAGAACTACACCCCCTTCGGCTTCGACCCCTCGCGGGTGGACGCCGCGGTCGTCACCCACGCCCACCTCGACCACATCGGCCGCCTCCCCCGGCTCGTCCGCGAGGGCTACCGGGGCGCGGTTTACGCCACCCCGCCCACCCTCAAGCTGCTGAAGCCCATCCTCGAGAACGCCCTCAAGGTCATGAACGAGGAGGCCGCCCGCGCCCGGAGAAAGCACCTCCCCAAGCCGGAGCCGCTTTGGGACGAGGCCGACCTCGCCGAGCTCTACGCCCGGCTCCGCCCCCTTCCCTACTACACGCCCCGGGCCTTCGGCCCCTTCACCGTCGAGCTGCAAAACGCCGGCCACCTGCCGGGCTCGGCCTTCGCGGTGGTGGAGGTGGCGGGGCGGCGGCTCGTCTTCTCCGGCGACCTCGGCAACCGGCGCAAGGAAGTCCTCCCCGACCCCGACTACCCGCCGCGAGCGAACCTGGTGGTCAGCGAGGGGACCTACGGCGACCGGCCCCACAAGCCCCTTCAGGCCACCCTCGACGAGTTCGCCCTGGTGGTGGCGCGGACCCTAGCCCAGGGGGGGAAGGTGGTGATCCCCTCCTTCGCCCTGGAGCGCACCCAGGAGATCCTTTACTACCTCCGCGAGTTCGAGGAGAAGGGCCGGATCCCGGTGGCGCCCGTCTTCGTGGACAGCCCGCTCGCGAGCCGGGTGAGCGCGGTCTTCGAGGAGGTGCGGGAGGCCTTTTCGCTAAAAGTGCAGGCCCTCTTCCGCCAGGGGCGGGACCCCTTCCGGCCCCGCCGGCTGCGCTACACCGCCTCGGTGGAGGAGTCGAAGGCCCTGAACGAGCTCGAGGGCCCGGCGACGATCATCGCCGGCAGCGGCATGCTCACCGGGGGGCGGATCCTCCACCACCTGCGCCACCAGCTCCCGAACCCGAAGAACACCCTGCTCTTCGTCGGCTACCAGCCCCGGGGCGGGCTCGGGCGGCGCATCATCGAGGGGGCTCGGGCGGTGCGGGTCCTGGGGCACGAGGTCCCGGTCCGGGCCCGGATCGCCACCCTCGGGGGGTTCTCGGGGCACGCGGGCCAGGACGAGCTCCTCGACTGGCTCGCCGCCGAACCCCGGGTCCTATTGGTTCACGGCGAGCCCGATAAGCTCGAGGTCCTCCGGTCGCGCCTCGTGGCCGCCGGCCAGCAGGCGACGATCGCCGTCCTGGGCCGGCCCTACCCCTTTTAGAGGTCCTGGGGGCGGTTCACGTTCCAGAGCACCCGGGGCCCGAAGCGCCCCGCGACCTCGCCCCAGGGGAGGAAGCGGGCGCCGGCGACGGCGAGGAGGTCGGACAGCCGAGCGGGCCCCCGCCGGACCCACGCCTCGACCAAGGGTAAAAGCCGCCGGGTGTAAAGCGCCGCAAGCGGCTCGGGTCGCCCTTCGGGATCCCGGACCGCGAGGGCCGGCGCATCCCCGAGGGCGCGGAGCAAAAAACGCCAGTAGGCAGGACTCAGGTTCGGGAGGTCGCAGGCGGCGACCGCCACCACCTCGTGCCGGGCGTAGGCGAGGGCGGCGTGAAGCCCCGAGAGGGGGCCCCGGCCGGGGACGAGGTCGGGCAGCACCGGCACCCCGGCCTCGGGATAGGGGCGGTTCGCCACCACGAAGCGCTCGTCGACCTCGGCGAGGCTCGCGAGCACGTGCTCGAGCAGGGCTCGGTTCCGCCAAGGGACCCGGGCCTTGTCCCGGCCGAACCGCCGCGAGCGCCCGCCGGCGAGGACGGCGGCAGAAAACCTCACCCCGGCACCTCGGCCACCACCCGCGTCCCCTCCCCCGGCCGGCTCTCCACGAGGAAGCGGCCGCCCCGGGCCTGGACCCGCTCCCGCATCTGGGCCAGGCCAAAATGCCCCTCCTTGGGGGCGGTCTCGGGGTCGAAGCCGACGCCATCGTCCTCGACGACGAGCCTCGCTCCTTTGGGAGCGGTTGCCTCAAGCCGCACCCGCACCCGCCGGGCCTGGGCGTGCTTGGCCACGTTGTTCAGGGCCTCCTGGAGGACGCGGAAGAGGGCGAGCTCGGAGGCCTGGCTGAGCTCGGGCTTGCCCTCCACCTCGACCTCGGCGCGGAACCCCGCCTGCTCGGCGAAGGCCTGGGTGTAGCGGCGCACCGACTCGACGAAGCCGTAGCGCTCGAGGTCGATGGGCCTCAGCGCGAAGATCGAGCGGCGCACCTCGCGGATCTGGGCCCTCAGCGTCTGGCGCACCACCGCGAGCTCCTCCTTGGCCCGCTCGGGGTCGCGGTCGAGGAGCTTGGTCACCAGGTCGAGCTTGAGCGCCATGAAGGCGAGGGCCTGGGCGATCCCGTCGTGGATCTCCCGGGCGATGCGGGTGCGCTCCTCGTGGATCGCGAGCTCTTCGGCCCGGAGGTAGGCCTGGGCGTTCCGGACCGCGAGGGTCACCTGGGAGGCGAGCAGCTTGAGGAAGGCGAGCTCGCCGCGGAGCCGCTCGTGCTCGCCGAGGAGCAAGAGCACCCCCACCGGGGTCTTGTCCCCGAGCGGGACCGCGAGCTTTCCCGGAGCGAGGAAGACGGGCTTTTTCAGCGCGTCGGCCCAGGCCCCCTGGGGCAGGAAGGCCCTTTTCGCCGGGGCCGAGCCGCGAAAGGCCCAGAGCTTCAAGACCCCGCCCTCGTCGAGGAGGTAGACCGCCCCGCCCTCGGCGCCGGCCCAGGCCACGATGCGCTCGAGGAGCCGCTCGAGGAGCTTCTCCAGGTTGGCCTCGGCCCTTAGCGCCTCGTCCACCTCGAAGAGGGTGAGGAGGTCCCGGGTGCGGGCCTCGGCGGCCTCGAGCACCGAGTCCACCTCGCCGGCGAGGACCTCGAGGAAGGCCGGGTCCACCTCGCCAAAAAAGCAAAGCCGTCCGCCGCTCCGCCCGAGCTCGACGGTGACGAGCCCCTCGGCCCGACAACCGGCGAAGGGGAAGCCGGCGGTGACGTAGCGGTACTCGCCCAGGGTGATGGCGACCTCGCCCCCCAGCGCCTCGCGGATCGCCTCGGCCACCGCCCGCATCACCTCGTCCAGGCTCTCGGCCTCGAGCGCCCGGTGCACCACCTGCCGCACCGCGAGCAGGCGCCGGTTGGCCTCGACGAGCTCGCGCTCGGCGCGCTCGCGGGCGGCGAGCTCGTCGGCCACCCAGTCGAGGGTGAGGTAAACGACGAAGGGCCCGAGCAGGCCGTAAAAGGCGAGCATCAACCAGAAAGCGTGGGGGTCGTCGAGGCTGTGGCGGATGCCGAACTGGAAGAGGACGACGAAGAAGGCGATGATCGGGGGCAGGTAGAGGCGGGCCTTGCGGATCCGGGCGGCGAGCTCGCCTAGGCTCTGCCGGGGGGTCACGACCGCCTCCGTTCCCGCTCGATCGCCCAGCGCCCCTGCCGGACGAGCCCCCGGAGCATGGCGAGCTCCCCGGGGGTGAGCGCGGCCTTGTGGAAGATCCGGCGGAACCGCCGCATGGCGTGGGGAAGCCGGCGGGTGTCGGTGAAGCCGATCTCCAAAAGGTAGCCCTCGAGGTCGGCGAAGAAGCCCTCGAGCTCACCGACCTCGGCCGGTCGCGGCTGCTCGGTGACCCGGGGCTCGGCGAGGAAGAGCTCGTAGGCCAGGATCAGGACCGCCTGGGCCAGGTTCAGGCTCTTGAACCCCGGATCGGTGGGGATCCGCACCACGTAGTGCGCCCGGTCGAGCTCGGCGTTGGTGAGCCCCGAGCGCTCCCGGCCGAAGACCAGCGCCACCCGTTCCCCGGCCTCGGCCCGCCCCCGGAGCAGGGGGGCGAGCTCGCGGGGGGTGAAGAGGCGGCCGGGATAGCCGTAGCGGGCGCGGGCGGTGGTGGCCGCCACCCAGTGGACGTCGGCCAGCGCCGCGTCGAGGTCGGGGACGACTCGGGCGGCCTCGAGCACGTCCCGCGCCCCCACCGCGAACTTCCGCGCCTCCTCGGCCAGGGGGTCGGCCTCGGGGGCCACGAGCCAAAGCGCCTTTAGGCCAAAGTTCTTCATCGCCCGGGCCGCCATGCCGACGTTCCCGGACTCCTGCACCCCCACGAGGACGACGCGGACGTTCTCCACCCCGCCCCATCTTACGGAGCGGGGCGGGGGGCTAGCGTGAGGCGAGCCAGCGCACGAGCGTCCGCACCCCGTACCCGCTCGCCCCCGCCGGGCCGAGCTCCCAACCCTCGCGCTGGAAGGCGGGGCCGGCGATGTCGAGGTGGGCGAAGGGGTCGCGCACGAACTCGGCGAGGAAGAGGGCCGCCTGGATCGCGCCGCCCTCGCGGCTGCCCACGTTCTTGAGGTCGGCGACGTCGCTTACGAGGAGCTTCCGGTAGCTCCGCTCGAGCGGCATCCGCCAAAGCTTCTCGCCCTCGGCGTCGGCGGCCTCGAGCAAGGCGCCGGCCAGGCGGTCGTCGGTAGCGAAGAGGGCGGCCACCTTGCGCCCCAAGGCCACCACCGAGGAACCGGTCAGGGTGGCGATCGAGACGATCGCGTCGGGGGCCTCCCGGCCGGCGTAGGCCAGGGCGTCGGCCAGGGTCAGCCGGCCCTCGGCGTCGGTGTTCGCCACCTCCACCGTCTTGCCGCTCATCGTCCGCACCACCTCGTCCACCACGTAGGCGCCGCCGCTGATCTTGTTCTCGGCGGCGGCGATCACGCCGTGGACCTCGACCGGGGGCCTAAGCTCGGCGAGGGCCCGGAACGTCCCGAGCACCGCCGCCGCCCCCGCCATGTCGGCCTTCATGTGGCGCATGCTCTCGGTGGGCTTTAGGGAGTAGCCCCCGGTGTCGAAGCAAAGCCCCTTGCCCACCAGCGCCACCCGCCGGCGGGGGGCCTCCGGCCGGTAGACGAGGTGAACGAGCCGGGGCGGGTGGGCCGAGCCCCGGGCCACCGCGAGGAAGGCCCCCATGCCCAGCGCCTCGATCTCCTCCGGGCCCAGGACCCGGACCTCGAAGCCGTGCTCGCCGGCCAGCCGCTCGGCCTCGGCGGCCAGGGCCTCGGGGGTGAGGACGTTCGGCGGCTCGTTGGCGAGGTCCCGAGCGTACGCGGTGGCCTCGGCGAGGACCCTCGCCTCCTCCACCACCCGGCCCCGGCCCTTCGCGATCCAGTAGCGCACCCGCACCGGCCGGGCCTCCGACTTGTACCGGTCGAAGCGGTAGCTCCCGAGATAAAGCCCCTCGGCGAGGGCGTAGCTCGCGGCCTCCTTGCCGAGCCGGTCGGCGAAGAAGTTCTCCACCGCCACCTCGCGGACGCCGAGCCGGAGGGCTTCCTTCGCCACCCGAGCCCCCGCCTCGCGCACCCGGTCGGCGCTAACGCCGCGCTTCGAGCCCAAGCCCAAAAGCCCCACGAAGGCCTCGCCCGCCATCACCAGACGGAACTCGCCCTCTTCGCCCCGGAAGCGGCTCGCTTTCAGAGCTTGGGAGAGCAGCCCGGAATACGCCGCGTCCAATTCCTGGCCGGCCTCGGTGAGCTTCCCCGAGACCACCCCAACCACCTTGAGCTTTCCAGGAAGGCCGGCGACCGAACGCCGGCCGGAACGCAGGGTAATCTTCATAACGCCTTCAAGTATACCACCGAGCTCCGCGGTAAGATAACGCCCGTGAAGCAGATTGGCGGCAGCGCCGCGCTCGAAGGGGTGATGATGAAGGCGCCGGGTGCCTGGGCGCTCGCGGTTCGGTTGCCCTCGGGCCAGATCCACGTCGAGCGCCACGAGGAAAAGGCCCTGTGGCTCGGCCGTCCCTGGGCGAGGCTCCCTTTGGTTCGAGGCGTGGTCGCGCTCGTCGACGCCCTTCGGGTCTCCTACCTGGCCCTTGCCCGCAGCGCCCAGCTGGTCGAGGGCGAGGAGGAGCCGATCGGCAAGGGAGCCCTCTACGCCACCATGGCGCTCTCGACCGCGGTCGGGGTGCTGCTCTTCATCGTGCTCCCCGCCTACGTCGCCGGCTTCGCCGCCGACGCGGCGGACGCGCCGGTGCTCTTTAACCTCCTGGCGGGGACGATCAAGGTCGCGATCCTGGTGGGCTACCTCCTCTTCCTGCGGCGCTTTCCCGACACCCGGCGGTTCTTCATGTACCACGGCGCCGAGCACAAGGCGATCCACGCCTACGAGAAAGGCCTCCCCCTGACGATCGAGAACGTCCGCGCCCAGCCCCGCTTCCACCCGCGTTGCGGCACCACCTTCATCGCCTTCGTCATCCTGGCCTCGATCCTCGTCTACTCCTTCCTGCCCCGGGCCGACGTGCTCTGGTGGCGCCTGCTCGGTCGGGTGGTCTTCCTGCCCCTCGTAGCTGGGGTGGCCTACGAGCTGCTTCGGTTCTCGGCAAGCCACGAGGACCCCATCTCCCGGGCCCTCCGCTGGCTGGGCTTTCGCTTCCAGGCGCTCACCGTGGACGAGCCCACCGACGACATGATCGAGGTGGCGATCAAGAGCACCGAGGCGGCTGTCGCCGAGAACGCCGCCGCCCCAATGGTGGCGTAGCTTCGGGACATCCCTCCTATTCGTCCCTTTCTAGGCTGAGGGCGTCGGCAGAGCGAGGCCTTTCCCTCCGCCGCGCTCGGCTGGCGGGAAGGGGTGTGGAAAGCGATAGGAAAAATACCCTGACGGCCTCGGCCCATAGGTTCCCTCTCCCTCCCATTTGAGGTTTGCGTATGAAAAAGGCACTCATCCTTGGTCTGGGCCTAGCCTTGGCCCTCCTCCTCAGCGGTTGCGGCATGGTGCTCTCGATGATCGGCGGGGGTGGCGGCGAGAGCTTCATTCACGGCGAAAACGTTACCCTTTCCGGCAAGCTGCTCAACTGGCCGGGGGGCACCGGTACGATCTACAACGTTCACTCCGAGCCCCAAGAGCTTGGGCAGACCAACCCCATGACCGGCCCCGTCCAAGACGACGGCAGCTTCACCCTCACCCTTACCTACCCGCCCTCCTGGAACGCCCTTGACACCCTCGACGACTGCGGCGGGGCAATCAAGATCAGCGACCCCACCGTCCAAGTCACCGAGTTCATGGCCCAGGTAAAAGACCAGAACGGCACGCCCATAGGCAGCGCGGAAGAACGGAATACCAACACCCCGGGCCCCGAGAAAGGGGCAAAGTTGATGATGTACATCTTCGCCGAGGGCGACGTCAGCTACCGCGGCACCTGCACCCAGGGCGACGCCACCGTCACCGCTGACGTGAGCCTAAAGCAGGGGTGGAACGCGGTAATCCTGGAGATCACCGACGTCACGACCTCGGACGGGTTCCTGGTGGCCTCAAAGATCAAGCAGTACGTGGCCACCAGCGAAAGCGGGTTTAACTGGTACTTCGACGCCTGGTAGGCCGGAAAGTAACCCCCACCCGGCCGGTTTTCCCGGCCGGGTGCTAGCATGAGTGCTTGTGAAGCAAGTGGTGGTGGGGCTTTCCGGCGGGGTGGACTCGGCCGCCGCCGCGCTCCTCTTGCAAGAGGCCGGGTACGAGGTGCTCGGCGTCATGCTCCGGCTCGAGGCCGGTGAGGCCGAGAACTCCTGCTGCAACACCGCCGCCCAGGCCCGGGCCGCCGAGGTGGCGAGGCGGCTCGGGATCCCCTTCGTCGTCGTCGACGCCGAGGAGGCCTTCCGCCGGGCGGTGATCGAGCCCTACCTCCTGGACCACGCCCGAGGCCGGACCCCGAACCCCTGCGCCCGCTGCAACCCCTTCGTCAAGTTCGAGGAGCTCCTGAGGCTCGCCGAGCGGGTCGGCGCGGAGCGGATCGCCACCGGCCACTACGTGCGGCGGGAGGGAACGAGGATCCTCAGGGGCCTGGACGCGCGAAAGGACCAGAGCTACTTCCTCTGGGCGGTGCCCGGGGAGATCTTCCAAAGGAGCCTCTTCCCCTTGGGCGCGCTAAAAAAGCCCGAGGTGCGCCGCCTGGCCGAAGAGGCGGGCCTTGCGGTGGCCAAGGCTCCGGAAAGCCAGAACCTTTGCTTCGTGCAAAACGACCCCGCCGGATTCCTCCGCACCCACCTCGACGCCCGGCCGGGACCGGTGGTGGACCTCGAGACCGGCGAGGTGGTGGGGCAACACCGGGGCGCGGCCCTCTACACCGTGGGCCAAAAGCGGGGGCTCGGGCTTTTTAAGAGCCACCTCGAGCGCTACGTGGTCCGGGTGGACGTGGAAAGGAACGTGGTCTACGTCGGTCCCCGCGAGGCCGCGACCTGGTGGGGACTCAAGGCCAACGCCCCTAACTACCTGAAAGACCCCGCCGACCTGCCCGAGCGGGTGCTCGTCCAGGTCCGCCACCGCGCCCGCCCGGTCCCCGCCCGGGTGGTGGAGGCCGACGAGAAGGGGTTTGAGCTCCGCTTCGAGGAGCCGGTCTTCGCCGTCACCCCCGGGCAGTCGGCGGTCCTCTACCGAGAGGACGAGCTCCTCGGCGGCGGGGTCATCGAGAGGGCCCTGGAAAGCCTTCGAGAAACGCCGGCGGCGTCCGCGGCCGGTTAGCCAGCGCTCGGTAGACCGCGTAGTCGCGCCAAACCTTGGCCAGGTACTCCCGGGGCTCGTCCCGGGGCTGGAAGCGCAAGAAATCTTCGAAGTTGCCGTAGGTTCGCATCCCCCGAGCCACGTACCCGGGCCCCCCGTTGTAGGCGAGCACGGCAAGCCGGAGATCGCCCCCAAAGCGCCCCTTCAGCCAGGCCAGGTAGAAGGCGCCGTAGCGGATCGCCGCGCGGGGGTCGAAGGGGTCGCCCTCGGGCTCCCCAAGGCGCCGGGCGACCTCGCGCCAGGTGGCGGCGGTGAACTGGAAGAGCCCCTTGGCTCCGGTGGGGCTCACCGCGCGCGGGTCGAAGGCCGACTCCACCCGCATCACCGCGAAAAGCAGCCAGGGATCGAGCCCATAGCGTCGGGCCTCGGTAAGGATCGCCTCCCGCCAGGGGGTGCCCCAGCGGAGCAGGGGGCCGCCGTAGCGGGCGGCGAGCCGGTGCTCGCCCAGGGCGGCGAGCACCCAGGCCCAGGCTCGCCGCGCCGCTCCGGTCGATCGCCGCGCTCGGTAGGCGGCCTCGCCCCGCGCCCAGTCCCCACGCC
>JALVVO010000167.1 GCA_027023345.1 Thermaceae bacterium | reverse complement strand
CACGCTGAGGTCGTCGGGGATGCGGAGGCCCGCCTCGAAGGCCGCCCGGTAGACCCCGAGGGCCATGCGGTCGTTGGCCGCGAAGACGGCGGAGAAGCCCCCGGCCGCAAGAAGCGCCCGGGCCGCCCGGTAGCCGCCCTCCTCGGTGAAGTCGCCGCTCGCGACCGCCGCCGGCCGGAGGCCGGCCTCCTCTAGGGCGCGCAAGAACCCGGCCTCGCGCTCGCGTCCGGCCCGGCGCAGCCCCCGGATGTGGGCGATCCGGGTGTGCCCGGCCTCGAGGAGCGCCCGCGTCGCCCGGTGGGCGGCGGCCTCGTTCTCGATCTGGAAGGTGGGCACGCCGGCGGCGGCCCCCTCGCGCTCGATCAGGACGACCGGGGGAAGATGGGCGAAGCGGGCCCGGAGGGCCTCGAGGGGCAGCCCCGAGCCCACCAGGACCAGGGCCTCCACCTTCCGGGCGAGCATCTCGTCGAGGAGCGCGGCCTCCCGGCCCGGGTCGCGGCGGCTCTCGGTGGCGATGTAGCCGAGGCCGTGGGCGGTGAGCCCGTCGGCGAGCCCTCGCTGCATCTGGCCGTAGAGGGGGCCGGTGGCGTCGGGGATGACCACCCCCACGGTCCGGCTCCTGCCGGTGGCGAGCCCCTGGGCCAGCCGGTCGGGGCGGTAGCCGAGCCTCTGGGCCGCCTCGAGCACCCGCTCCCGGGTGGCCGGGGCCACCGGGCCGCCGTTTAAGGCCCTCGAGACGGTGGCCACCGAGACCCCGGCGGCGCGGGCGACCTCGTAGATCGTGACCCTGGCCATCGCGCCTCCTGATGTAAGCGCTTACATTCCCGCCCAGACGCGACGCTCGTCGGACGACGGAGGGCTTGAAAGCGCTTACGCCCGTAGTCTAGCAGAGGGCTAGGGCTCCGGGGAGGCCTCCTCGGGGCGTTCGAGGCGGACGCCGAGCTCGAGGTCGAGCTCGATCACCCGGGCCGCCTCGTCCTTGGGCGCGAGCCGGTACCCCTCGATCCAGATCGGGTAGGCGAGGCGGGGAAGGCGGGCGAGGAAGGCGTAGACCCGGTCGAAGGGGCCCTCGAGCAGGAGCCGGACCCGCCCCTCGGCGGGCTCGAGCGCCCGCAGCGTGAGCCCGAGGCCCTGGCCCAGCCCCACCAGCGCCTTGTAGAGCCGGGGGAGCTCCCGGGGGGCGAGCGGCCGGGCCGTCTCCGAGGGGGCCCGGAGGGCGGCCTCGAGCTCGTCCACCCGGGCGGCGAGGGCGGCCTCCTCCCGGGCCAGGGCGCGGATCGCCAGGTACCGGGGCAGGAGCCAGCCCGCTGCCAGCACCAGGACCAGGAGGGGCAAAAACCAGGGGCGCCGTCGGAAGGCGTTCATCGTCGGATCAACTTGGCCGGCAGCTCGAAGAGCGGCAGGTAGAGGGCCACCGCCATCGCCAGGAGCAGGATGCCCACCACCACCGTGAGCACCGGCTCGATCATCGCCGAAAGCCGCTTGGTGGCGTACTCCACCTCGCGCTCGAGGTGGCTCGCCGCCTGCTCCACCATGGTCTCTAGATTACCGGCCTCCTCCCCCACACTCACCATCCGCACGAAGAGGGGGACGAAGACGTCGGGGTGCTTGGCCAGCGCCTGGGAGAGCGACTGCCCCTTGGTGACGTCCTCGATCACCTCCTCGAGGGCGGCCCGCATGTAGGCGTTGCCGGTCAGGTCGCGGGCGGCCTCGAGCCCGGCGAGGACGTGGACGCCGCTGGCGTAGAGCGCGGCGAAGGTGCGGCCGAAGCGGGCGAGCCCGCTCTTTTGCAGGACGGGGCCGAGCAGGGGGAGGCAGAGGAGCCACCGGTCCACCGCGAAGGCCCCGCCGGGGGTCCGGTAGTAGGCCCGGAAGCCGAAGACCGCCAGGGCTAGGCCCGCGAGCAGGTAGAGCCCGTTCTTCCGCAGGAAGGTGGCGGTGGCGATCAACGCCTGGGTGAAGACCGGGAGCTCCTCCCCGATGGTGGCGTAGATCCGGGCGAAGACCGGGACCACCAGGACCAGCATCGCCACCACCGCGGCGAGCACCACCAGGATGACGAAGGCGGGGTACATCAGGGCGGTCTTGACCTTCTGCTCGAGCTCATAGCTCTTGTCCAGGTACTGGGCGATCCGCCGCAGGGTGGCCTCGAGGAAGCCCCCGAGCTCGCCGGCGGCGATGAGGCGCACCATCATCGGGGGGAAGGCCTCGGGGTAGTGGGCCATCGCCTCGGAGAGCGACTCCCC
>JALVVO010000166.1 GCA_027023345.1 Thermaceae bacterium | reverse complement strand
ACTCCAGCGCCATCGTGGTCTTGGCCATCTGCATGAGCGAGAGCGCCCCCTCCTGCATGCGGGCGCCCCCGGAGGCGGTGACGACGACGAGCGCCCGGTTCTCCTCCGCCGCGAGCTCCGCCCCCCGGGCGATCTCCTCCCCCACCACCGAGCCCATCGAGCCGCCGGCGAAGGCGTAGTCCATGACAAGGAGGACGCTCGGCACCCCGCCGATTTGGGCCCGGCCGCCGTAGATCGCGTCGGGACGGCCGGTCTTTTGCTGGTAGCGGGCGAGCCGCTCGGGGTAGGGCTCGGTGTCCACGAAGCCCAGGGGGTCCACCGGATGAACCCGGCCGGTGGTCGCCTCGAAGCTCCCCTCGTCGGCGAGGATCTTCACCCAGTCCTCGACGGGGATGCGGTGGTGGTGGCCGCAGTGGGGGCAGACGCCGAGGTTCTGCTCGAGGTCCTTCTTGTAAAGCTGGGCGCCGCAATTCTCGCAGCGGATCCAAAGCTCGGGCACCTCCCGGCCCTCGCCGCGCGTGCGCCGGCGGCGAAAGAGGCGTTCGATGGCCATCAGCCCTCCTCAGGCGCCGGGGGCTCCAGGGCGGGCACCTCGCCGGTCACGCTCCGCCCCACGAAGACCGCGCCGGCCTCGATGTCGAGCGCCTTGGCGCTGACGTCGCCCTCGAGCCGGCCGGACTTGGTCAGGACCAGCTTACCCTCGGCCAGCACCCGGGCCTTGACCTCGCCGTTGATGATGACGTTCCGGGCCCGGACCTCCTCCCCCTCGATGCGACCGGTGGGAGCGACCTCGAGGTCCCCCTCGACGTAGAGCGAGCCGCGCACGCTGCCGTCCACCCGCACGCCGCCCTGGGCGTGAAGATCGCCCTCGATCCGGGTGCCGGGGCCGATGAAGGTGATGCCGGAAGGACGCTTCCTCGCCAACATGCCCCTCCAGTTTATCGACCGGCGACGCGCCAGCTCAGATAGGGGCGGGGATCCACGGCCCGGCCGCGGACGTAGACCGAGTAGTGCACGTGGGGGCCGGTGGAGCGCCCGGTCGAGCCGACGTAGCCGATGACCTGGCCGCGCTTCACGTACTGCCCCCTCCGCACCGCGATCCGGGACATGTGGCCGTAGAGGGTCTGATAGCCGAAGCCGTGGTCGATCTTGACGTAGCGGCCGAAGATCCGCGACCAGCCCGCCTCCACCACCCGGCCGGGGGCGGTGGCGTAGATGCGGGTGCCGTACCAGGCCGGGAGGTCCACCCCGTCGTGGAACTCGTAGCCACGCCCGAAGGGGTTCTTCCGCACCCCGAAGCCGCTGGCGATGTAGCTCCAGACCCTTAGCGGCCAACCCCTCGGGGTCGCGGCCTCGCGCTTCAGGGTGCGGTCGAGGGCCGGCGCCACCTCGCCCTTGAGCTCCCGCTGCATCGCCTGGATGCGGGCCTCGAGGGCGGCGAAGAGCTCCTCGGTGTCGGCAGGGCGACCGGCGCCTAGGGGCTCGTCAGGGGCTTTTTTTTCCTCCACCTTGAGCCCGGCGCGCTTCCTCAGCGCCTTGAGCTCGGCCTCGAAGGCGTCCAGGCGCTCGAGCATCCGCGCCGCCTTCTCGGCGAGCGCCCGGTTTTCCTGCTCCTTTTCGACGAGGGCGCCAGAGAGCTCCTTCACCTGGAGCGAGAGCGACCGCACCTCGTTCTTCAGCGCCTCCGCCTCCTCGGCGGTACGGAACAGGTAGAAGGTCAGCCCGCCCCAGAGCAAGAGCGTGAGCAGGAAGAGGACCGGGGCCAGGGGCGAAAAGGAGAAGCTAAAGGGCGTACGCCCGGTGCGGGTGATCAGGACCTGGTAGCGGGCCGGTAGCTTGATTCGGCGCGGCACGATACGCCCCCACGCCAGCATGACACGGCCCAAAGGCCGCGGTCAAGGATCACGGCGCCCGAACGACCTCGAGCACAAGCGGCAACGGCCGGGCCGCCTCGCCGATCCGGTAGGCGTCCTGGATCAGCGCCAGGGCCTCGGGAAGCCCGCGCTCCCGGTGGTAAACCCGGGCCAACACCTCCCCCAGCTCCACCTGGTCGCCGACCTTTCGCTCGAGGTAGACCCCGACCCCGTGGTCCACGGGTTCGCCCTTCCTTTCCCGCCCCCCGCCGAGGCGGAGCACGGCGAGGCCCACGCGGTAGGCGTCGAGCTCCGTGACCACGCCGCCCCGCTCGGCGCGAACCTCGGCCACGCCGGGGGCGAGGGCGAGCCGTTCCGGCTCGTCCACCACCCGGGGAT
>JALVVO010000165.1 GCA_027023345.1 Thermaceae bacterium | reverse complement strand
CTCGACCGACTGCTCGGCGCCCGCACCCTTCCCGGCCGCGCCGGGCTCGGCCGCCACCCCTCCACGGAGCTCACCCCCGGCGTTGAAGCGAGCGGCGAGACCCGCCCCTACCGGCCGGGCGAGCCCCTCGCCCTCGCCGCCGCCGAGACCTTAAAACGCCTCCTCCCCCGCCCGCTCGCCGAGCTCGGCGAGGAACACCTGGTCCAAAGCCTCGCCGAGGCCGGCCAGGCGATGGCCACCGCCCTCCTCCTCGACTGCTCGCACTCGATGGTCCTCTACGACAAGGACCGCTTCACGCCGGCGAAGAAGGTGGCGCTCGCGCTCGCCCACCTGATCCGAACCCGGTTTCCCGGCGACCGGCTCAAGGTGGTCTGCTTCGGCGACCGGGCCGAGGAGGTGCCGCCCGCGAAGCTCGCGCTCCTCTCGGTGGGGCCCTGGCACACCAACACCGCCGAGGCCCTGACCCTCGCCTATCGCTTTTTAAAGCGAAGCCCCGAGCCCCAAAAGCAAGCGATCCTGATCACCGACGGCAAGCCCTCGGCCCTCACCCTCCCCGACGGGAGCGTCTACAAAAACGCCTGGGGGCTCGACGAGCGGATCGTCGCCGCCACCCTGAAGGAGGCCGTCCGGCTCCGGCGCCTCGGCGCGAGCCTCCACGTCTTCATGCTCGCCGACCATCCCGAGCTCGTCGCCTTCGTCCGCCGCTTGGTGGCCGCGGGCCGGGGTCGGGCGATCCTCACTGACCCCGAAGCCCTTGGGCGGCACGTCCTCCTCGACTTCCTCCGCCACCAGCCTTCCTGGGCGTAACGCCACCAGCCGCTCAATGCCGTCTTCGGTAGTGTCCCGAATTTTGTGTACGCCCCCCCACTGCTCAGGGATACCTGCTTGCAAACATAGCACGAACTTCCTCCTCCGCCTGCCCGAAACCCTTGACTGAAATCTTGCACTTTTCCAGCTCATGCATATTCCAAGTCCAATTCCATCGCCTCGGGCCACACCCCTAGTTCTCTGGTGCTCAAGCTTCCCCTAGGGAAGCCAAGCCCGGTCCTTCCTCATGCCCACGACGGCATCCAGCCCCATGGCCTTGGCTCCCTTGAGGAACGCCGCCGAGGCGAAGGCGGCATCGGCCAGCACCAAAGGACGATAGGCGTAGAGCCAGGCGGGGACTCGCTCAAGGAGGCGGAGTCCGAGCCTTGCCGGCGAGGGCGAGCCCTTTCCCCGCCAGAGGGTAAAGCCATAGGGCAGGCGAAAGGGGCCGTAGACCAAGAGCAGCACCACCAGGTGCACCCCATGGGTTCCATAGAAAGACCTGGAGCCAACGGCCAAGCTCGGGGAAGCTTCCTGCCTTCTCCAAGCTGGTGAGGTCCAGGATCAAAAGGAGCCTCGGTTTCCTCCCCCTTCGAGCGGCGGCGAAGCGGGCCATGGTTTCCCCCGTGGCTTGCCGGATGGCCAGCGAGAGCTTCCAGGTGGGCCATCGGGCGTGGTTGAGGAAGCGGGAGAGGGCGGAAGGAGAACGGGACAGGCTACGCTGGGGCAAGGGGCGGCCGTCTGCTTCGAGGAAAAGCCGTAACAACGCCTGGAAGTTCCGCTTCTGGTGGGCGTTGGCAAAGAGCGCGAGCAAGCGCGAGAATAGAACTTGGGCGTGGGTCTTCATGCTGGCCCTTAATCAAGGGCATCCCCCACGCCCTTTTCAAGAGGTTGTATAAGTGCAAGATTTTAATCTAGGGATTTAATAAGACCATTTCTATGTATTGATCGCTAATAGGGAATTCTACGCTGGGGATGGTTGAAAAACTTAATTTGGGTAGGTGGGGATTGCGTATTAATTTTTCCACGTCCGACATTGTCATTTCGAATAGAACCGGAACGACATCGCCTGCTTTCGGCATCTTATTGCTCAAAAAAGTGTCACCAGTAGAGTTTAATGAGATTTTACTCCTGGCAATGCGGTTTCCTGCTTCATTATATATACTTAAAGAAAGGCGATAGTCGTGTAAGTTACTAAGTACGCGCTCATTGATATTGGAGAGGATGATATCTACTATGTAGTACGCCGTGCCCGTATCTGGACATGTATACAGAGCAACAGGGACATATATATTCAAGTCTATTAAACGCTTGGCGGAAACCAAATTCGGCACATATGTTTGGCAATTGGATGAATGGTTTGATATGTAATGCAAGAACATAGCCCCTTTAGCGTGGGTAGTCACCATAAAGCGCGAATTTGGCGCAAAAACAACACCTAGCACTTCGACAGGATATTCATGCTCAAATATTAAGTCCCATTTTTTGGTGTCGTAAACTCGGATAACAGGGACTGATTCGGAGGCGCCTATGTATGTCGCCAGGTACTTACCATCTGGACTAAATTTATATCGGCAGCTGTCATAGCCATCTTTTGCGGTGAACGCAATCGTTTTTTCGATCTCTAAGTCAGACGTTGATATGATATGGAGGATATACTTACGAACATCTTTTTTCTTGCTATCATACACGTACTTCATCGGTATGACCAAATACTTGCCATCTGGACTAATATCTATCCTGCATACTGTTTTCGCGCCCAGATCCTTATGTAGCCTGTAAGAACCGCGCAAACTGCGTTTTTCTAGACGACCGTCGCAGTGCAAAATATATATATACTCGCCGTTCAAAGAAAATTGGAAACGGTCCTCTCCCTTGTAAAAGGGTATTGTTTGAATCCTTTCCCAACCTGAATTTTGTGAGCTGTATATGTGTAGCACCTTATTCCCATTGCTAAAAGTGGTCACGCCCAAATACTTACCGTCTATACTGAACCTGGCAAAGTCCGCTTTGTTAACTGGATTGTTAACTGTAATAGACTCCTTTAGCTCGGGCAACTCATAGATGGTCATACGGTCGTCGTCCTTGTTCAAGACCACGAGCTGGTCTTTATGCGGCGCCAAGAAGGCGAAGAGACCTCTCTTGGATTTGACGCTCTGGGGGTAATGTGTCCAATCCGTAACATTATATACGTGTAGCTCCGTATAGTTGCTGAACACACCAAACGGATCATCGCCAACCAAGAGCAAGTATTTTCCGCTTGGCGAAAACATTAAGTGTCGCCTGGCTAGGTATACCTTGAGGCTTTTGGCCGCAACCTCCTTCCACTCTGGCGCCGCATACACTCGAAACCCGAGACGTTTAGTGTTTGTCATAATAAGGTATTCACCATCTGGGCTAAATTTAAAATCATTTGATGCGTCTGATTCGTCCTTGACAAGCACTCGGCGTTGCAACCAGTCGCCATCGGTTCCTATAATTTTTACATACTTAGTATCACGAGTTTCGCTGGTGCTAAGCACTAGGGGCCCCCCGCCATACGCTAGGTACTTAGAATCGCTGCTGAATGATGCTTCGATTGGGAACTTGAAGCGATCAAAATAGACGATTTTGAAATTTATTGCCTTTACGTCATTTTGAACAGCACGGATGGCACGATCATAGTCTTCAATCCTGAGGCAGGCATATGTGCTATTACCTTCGCACAAATATTGGTAATACCTATCTTCTGCTTCTTCGATATGTTTCGCCCACGTCTTGTCTTTTAACTCGGTCAGATAACGATAGCATCCACTGGCATTCGAGCATTCATCCCAATAGAACTCATCTATTTTTCTTAGGGCTTCATCGACGCGGGTCTTGATTGGGCTGTTCCTCAAGTAATTTTTGCAGCCTTCAATAGAAGTACATTGAGCAAAGTACAACTCATCCAGCCTTTCTTTGGCTTGGACGGAATAAGCACCATCCGGGAATTTTTCTAAGTAAGTCCAACAACCTTCAATAGTCTTGCAACGACCCCAGTAATAATTTTCAGTATATTCAATTTTCGATCTAACTTCGATATTCGTGATCACACCGGACATAATTCTAAATTTCTTCTTGTAAAAATAATAACTGCCGTCTTCGTTGGTTTTCTTTGCCTCCAAAGCGTGTTCGCCAGGCAAAAGGTATATACTGACCAAAGTTCCCTTGTCGCAGCTTGCCTTAAACTCACCGTCAATATAGATTTCTTGACCATCTTGATCGCACTTTATGTTTGCACGAGCCTGTTGACTCTGACCCAAACCAACTGTGCTCAAGAATAACGAAGTTATCACTAGCCAGTAACCGACCCTTGTAAAATCTTGCCTCATGCGTACACCTCCTAATGGCTCTCCTGGTGGCTACAGGTTATGTCAGAATCTGTGATCGGTCAATACCTTGTAATCAGTGTAGCGCTTCACGAAAACGATACCACTTTGACCCTCTTGGACTCCACAACTTCCAGCGGCGTCCGGTAGCCCAGCGCCTGATGCAAACGCCGGGTGTTGTAGTAGTTCCGGTACTCGTCCAACGCCCGCTGCAGTTCCATGGGGTCTCGGATCTCCTCCCGCATGAGCTTCTCTTTTTTCAAGCTCCGGTGCAATCGCTCAATCTTGCCCATGCCCTCGGGCTTTCCCACCGGCGCAAACACCTGCCCGATTCGATGGTTTTGAAGATAGCCGCGAGAGACCTCCGACTGGAACGCCGAGCCCTGGTCGGTGCGAAGCAGCAGGCCTTGGGTAGGAAGCCCGAGCCTCCTGGCCTCCTCCCGGGCTCGCTCCAGCGCTTCCTTCGCTAACCTTGCGGTTTCGCCTTCCCCTACCCTCCCCGCCACGCTGGCCAGAAGGTAGCGGCTCTTCAGGATGCGGTAGCCCCCGAGACTGGGAACCCCCTTGTGCTCCACCAACCGCCACAAGGTGCCGTCGGCGCTGAGCACCAGGCCCACCCGCTCGGGCCTAGGCGGTTCGGGGCCTAATCGTTTGTCCTGGTCTTTTCGCCTCCTCCGCTTCACGGGGAGCAAGAGCCCCTCCTCAATTCTCATCACAAAACGCGGTGGATAGCACACCCTGACCCCACAGAGTGGGAAGCAAACACACGGGCGCAGGATATATTGTTGATAAGCTTTTCTAAGCGTGGTAGGATGATTTTGCTTGAGCGAGAAAGGAGGTGGCGCGATGGCGGAGAAGAAGCAGGAGACCCCCACGGCCGAGGAGGAGCTCAGGAGCCTGATCGCCCAGATCGAGGCGCTCCGGACCGAGATCACGGTGATCAATCAGACCATCGCCGAGCTGCAGTCCACCCAGGCGACGCTCGCCACCTTGAAGGACCTGGGCAAGGGCAAGGCCCTCCTCATCCCGGTGGGCTCGATCGTCCAGGTCGAGGCCAAGGTCGAGGACGTCGAGGAGGTGGTGATCGGCATCGGCGGCAACCTCTCGGTGGAGCTGCCCTACCAGGAGGCGATCGAGTACCTGAAGAAGCAGGTGCTCGCCCTGCGCGACCAGCGGCGGGTGCTCGAGGAGGCGATCGCCGCCCTCTACACCCGGGCCGAAGGCCTCCTTGCCGAACAGCGGGAGGGCGAAAAGAACGCCTAAGGCCCAAAGGGAGCGGCGGGTTCCCGCCGCTCCCTTTTAGGAGGGGCGCATGGAACTCGGACTGAAGGCGCTCCAAAACGAGCTTAAGCTCCTCGAGGAGCTCCCCGAGGGGCGGCGCGTCTTCCTGAAGACCGGCCGGCTCTGCCTCGAGGTGGACCGGGAGAAGGCCAAGGAGCTCCTGAACGCGAAGATCCGGGAAGTCGAGCGGCTCCTCAGGGACACGCTGGAGAAGATCCAGGCCGCCTTTCGCGCCCTCGCCGAGCAGGACGAGGCCCGCTTTCGAGCCCTCGCAGCCGAGATCGCGCTGGCGGTGGGGGTGGCGCCGGAGAACCGCTTCGACCTCGAAGCCCTGGAGCGCGCGATCAAGGCCGAGCTGGAAGCTATCTGACGCTTTTTCGTCGGTAGGGGCGTGATACGCTAGGCGGGATGCTGCCCCTCACCGACGAACAGCGCTTGGTCCGGGACACGGTCCGAACCTTCGCCCGCGAGGAGCTCTGGCCGAAGGCGCCGGAGTACGACGCCTCCGGCGCGTTTCCCTGGCCCGAGCTCAAGAAGCTCGCCGAGCTCGGGCTCCTCGGCATGACCACCCCCGAGGCCTACGGCGGCGCGGGGATGGACGCGGTGAGCTGGGCGCTGGCGCTCGAGGAGATCGCCTACGCCGACCCGTCGGTGGCAGTGATCGTCTCGGTGACCAGCGGGCTCCCCCAGTACATGCTTTTGAAGTTCGGCACCGAGGCGCAAAAAAAGCGCTTCCTCGTGCCCCTCGCCAAGGGCGAGTGGCTTGGCGCCTTCGCCCTCACCGAGCCCCAGGCGGGCTCCGACCCCGCCTCGCTCAAGACCCGGGCCGAGCGGGTCCAGGGCGGGTGGGTCCTCTCGGGGACCAAGTCCTGGATCACCTCGGCCGGTCAGGCCCACCTCTACGTGGTCATGGCCCGCACCGGCGAGGGCCGGACCGACATCACCGCCTTCCTCGTCGAGAAGGGGACCCCGGGGCTCAGCTTCGGGCCGCCAGAGGCCAAGATGGGCCTGCACGCCGCCCACACCGCCGAGGTGCGGCTCGAAGAGGTCTTCGTCCCCGACGAGCAGGTGCTCGGCCAGGTGAACAAGGGCCTTTCCCACGCCCTCGCCGGCCTCGACTCGGGCCGGATCGGGATCGCCGCCCAGGCCCTCGGGATCGCCCGCGCCGCCTTCGACATCGCCCGGGACTACGCCGACGAGCGGGTGCAGTTCGGCAAGAAGCTTCGCGAGTTCGAGGGCGTCGCCTTCAAGCTCGCCGACCTCGACACCCGGATCGCCGCGGCTAGCCTCCTCGTCTGGGCCGCGGCCCGAAAAAAGGACGAGGGCGGACGCTTCACCCAGGAGGCCTCCCGGGCCAAGCTCTTCGCCAGCGAGCTCGCGGTGGACGCGACCCGCGAGGCGATCCAGATCCTGGGGGCGAACGGCTACCACCGGGACTACCGCCTCGAGCGCTACTACCGCGACGCCAAGGTGACCGAGATCTACGAGGGCACCAGCGAGATCCAAAGGCTCATCCTCGCCCGGTCGCTCTACCGGTAGACTCGCCCCTAGTGGAGAGCCTCCCCTTCCACCGGCGGGTCCTCGCCCGGTTCGCCCGGGTGCCGGTCGCCCTCTTTGCCGCCGCCCTCTCCTACTACGCCCTGCTCGGGCTTTTTCCCCTCCTCCTTTTGCTCGTTGGGCTCGCGGGCATCGTGCTCGCCAAGAGCCCCGAGCTCTACGCGAGCTTCGAGAGCGAGCTCCGGGTGCTGGTCACCCGGCTCTTTCCCGCCGCCGAGGGGGCGGCGAGGGAGATCCTAGAGGCCCTCACCGCCGGGGCGACCGGCTTCACCCTGGGCTCGGCGCTCTTGCTCTTTTGGACCGCAAGCCACTTCTTCACCGCGCTCTCCAGCGTGCTCTCTGCCGTCTTCGGCACCCGGCCGCGCCCCTGGCAGACCCGGTTTCTGGGACTTTTGGGCCCGGTCCTCTTGGGCCTTGCCCTCATGCTCGCGAGCGCGCTCTCGCTCGTCCTCGGTCTGGCCATCGGCCTCCTCCCCGAGGGACCCTGGCGGGCGCTCGCGAGCCCCGCCGCCACCTACGCGGCGAGCGTCCTCGTGCTCTTCTTCATCTACCGCTTCCTCCCCTTTCCCCCACCGCCGAGCGGGCCGGCGCTCTTCTTCGCCATCCTCGCCGCCCTCGGCTGGAGCGCGGTGGTCTTCGGCGTCGGTCGCTTCTTCCCGCTCAAGCGCTACGCGCTCGTCTACGGGCCGCTCGCGGGACCGGCGCTCCTGCTTCTCGGCTTTTACCTCTTGATGTGGGTGCTGATCGTGGGCGCGGTGGCGCTGGCCGCCTACGTCAACCCCGAACCATCTCGAAGAAGCGACGAACCCCCTTCAGGGTGAGGTCGGGGTCCACGTCGGAGAGGCGGGCCGATAGGCCGGCGAGCACCCGGGCGAACCCTCCGGTGGCGACCACCGCCAGGGGCCCGGCCTCGCGCTCGAAGCGGGCCACCATCCCGTCCACGAGCGCGGCGTAGCCGAGCACCAGGCCCGACTGCAGGGCCTCGGTGGTGTTCTTGCCCACCACCCCGTGGGGCGGAGGTACGAGGTCGAAGCGGGGAAGCATGGCGGTGCGCTCGGCGAGGGCCTCGGCGGCGGTCTCGGGACCGGGGGCGATGGCCCCGCCCAGGTAGCGGTTCGGGGCCGCGACCAGGTCGAAGGTGGTGGCAGTGCCGAAGTCCACCACCAGGTAGCGCTCCGCCCGGTTCCGCTCGAGCACCGCAAGCGCGTTCGCGAGCCGGTCGGCCCCCACCCCCTGGGGGTGGTCCACCTCGATCGCTAGCCCAGCGTTCGCCGGGGTCAGGTGGTGGGCCTCGATGCCCCATAGCTCCCGGAAGGCGGCCTCGAGCTCGTGCTCCACCGGCGGCACCACGCTGGCCACGGCGGCGGCCTCGGGGGCAGCGAGGCCCTTCAGGCGAAAGACCTGGTCGAGGAAGACCGCGTACTCCTCGGCCATCCGGCCGCGGTCGGTGGCGAGCCGCCAGCGCGCGAGCAGCTCGCGCCCCCGCCAAAGCCCCATCGCGGTGCTGGTGTTGCCGACGTCCACCGTGAGCAGCACGCCGTTATCCTAACCCCTGGTGTTTCGCTTCACCGTCGCCGCCACCGCCGGACGCGCCCGCACCGGGGTGCTCGAGACCCCGAGCGGCCCGGTGCGCACCCCGGTCTTCATGCCGGTGGGCACCCAGGGCTCGGTCAAGGGGCTCGACGTCGAACGGCTCGCCGAGATCAAGAGCGAGATCCTGCTCGCGAACACCTACCACCTGCTCCTTCGCCCGGGGCCCGAGCTCGTGGAAAAGCTCGGCGGGCTCCACGGGTTCGCCGGCTGGAAGGGCCCCTGGCTCACCGACTCGGGGGGATACCAGGTGATGAGCCTCGGCCACCTGCGGAGGATCACCGAGGAGGGCGTCGAGTTCCGAAACCACCTAAACGGCGACCTCCTCTTCCTCTCCCCGGAGCGGAGCATCGAGGTCCAGGAGCGCCTCGGGGCCGACCTCATCATGGCCTTCGACGAGTGCCCTCCCTACCCCGCGAGCCGCGAGTACCTGGAGCGCTCGCTGGAGCGCACCCTCCGCTGGCTCGAGCAAAGCCTAAGGGCGAAGACCCGAAAGGACCAGGCGCTCTTTGGCATCACCCAGGGCGGGGTCGAGCTCGACCTTAGGGAGCGGAGCACCCGGGAGACGATCCGGTTCGACCTCCCCGGCTACGCCATCGGCGGCCTCGCGGTGGGCGAGCCCAAGGAGAAGATGATCCCGGCGGTGGAGCTCTCGACCAGGCTCCTTCCCGAGGACCGGCCCCGCTACCTGATGGGGGTCGGCCACCCCGAGGACCTGGTGGCGGCGGTGGCGCTCGGGGTGGACATGTTCGACTGCGTCTATCCCACCCGGACCGGCCGCTTCGGCTACGCCCTGGTGGACGAGGGCCGGCTGAACCTGAACTCGGCCCGCTACCGGGAGGACCCCCGCCCCTTAGACGAGGCCTGCGACTGCCTCGCCTGCCGCACCCACTCCCGCGCCTACCTCACCCACCTGGTCCGCGCCGGGGAGATGCTCGGGCCGGTGCTCCTCTCCCTCCACAACCTCCGCTACCTCCACCGCCTCACCGAGCGGATGCGGAGGGCGATCCAGGAGGGCCGCTTTAGTGAGTTCGCCCTCGAATACGCCGAAAAGCGCTTTGGGGGGAAGATGCCCGGCTGGTTCCGCCTGGCCCTCGAGGCCGGCGGACACCTTTAGCCCTCTTCGGCGTCGAGCTCGGCAAGGAAAAAGACGTCCTCGGCGGTGAGGGGGGCGGCTCTGAGGAGCTCGGGGCGCCGATCGAGGGTGCGAAGGAGCGCCTGGCGGCGCCGCCAGGCGCGGATCCGCTCGTGGTTCCCGGAGAGCAGGACCTCGGGGACCTTGAGCCCCCGGTACTCGGGGGGGCGGGTGTACTG
>JALVVO010000164.1 GCA_027023345.1 Thermaceae bacterium | reverse complement strand
AGGCGCCCACCGTGCCGCCCCCGGCGACCACCGCGGCCAGCGCCCGGGCCAGCGGGGTGTCCTTGAGGTCGGCGAGCAGGCGGTCCACCTCGCCGCCCGCCAGCCAGACCAGGGGGGCCTGGGCGAGCCGCTGGGCCAGGGTCCGGTCGGCGGCCGCGGCCCGGCCGCGGACCACCACCACCCCGGTGGCCCGGGCCCCGAGCCCCCGGGCGTAGACCTCCCGCCAGGCGGCGGCGGCCTCGGTGAGGGAGGGGTCCACCAGGAAGACCGCCCGGCCGCCGGCGGCGAAGAGCCGCTCGTGCTCGATCGTCTTGTACTCCCCGGTCAGGGGGTCGCCGCCTCCGGTAAGGAGGTAGCCGCCGCGTTCCCGCATCGTCAAAAAGTATTTTACCCCGCAAGATGGCGAAACTTTATGCAAACGCCGCGAGGATCGCGGGTTTCGGACTTGAGCCGATGAGTACGGGAAAAACGGGGAATATTAGAGGACTCTCATACAAAACCCTCCGGGGTATGGTAAGCTTTTATTCGTGGCCCTCGCGACCCGGAGCCAAGGAAAAAGACGCGCCATCCTCGAGGCCACCATCCGGGTGCTGAGGGAGCAGGGGCTTGGCGGGCTCAAGGTCGAGGACGTGGCCCGGGCCGCCGAGATCGGGAAGGGCACCGTCTACCTCTACTTCCGCGACAAGCGGGAGCTCTTGAAGGCGCTGGTCGAGCACCGCGCCACCGAGTTCTACGCCGACGCCGAGGCCATCCTCACCGAGGACCGGCCGTTCTTCGAGCGGCTCAGGGACCTCCTGGACCGCAGGCTGGCCTTCGTCGAGGAGTGGCGGGGGCTCTGGGCCGCGGTCGCCGCCGAGGTCGCCCAGGGCGAGGCCAAGAAGGCCTGGCTCACGGGGCTCCACGAGCGCTACCACCAGATCCTCACCGACTTCGTCGCGGACGGCGTCGCCCGGGGCGAGCTCAGGTCGGATCTGGATCCCGCCCTGGTGGCGGCGACGATCTCGGCGCTCGGTTGCGCCCCCCAGCTCCCCGTGGATCGCGGGGCCTACCTCGACCAGCTGGTGGAGCTTTTCCGGAAAGGAGTGGGTGCGAAGCCGTGAGGGAGTACCGTCCAGGGGATAAGGTCGTGCTCCCCCCCTACGGGGTGGGGGTGGTCGCCGGGATCGCCCGCCGCAAGATCGGCGGGATCGGCCGGGCGTACTACCAGGTCGAGTTTCCGGGGACCCGATCCAAGGCCTTCGTGCCGGTGGACTCCACCGCCGACGTGGGGCTCAGGCCGGCGCTCTCGCGGGAGGAGGTCCCGGAGATCCTCGAGCGCCTGAAGAATGGGCGCCTAAGCCTCCCCAAGCAGTGGGCGGCCCGCCACCGCCGGGTGACCGAGATCCTGGCCGAGGGCGACCCCTATCGCATCGCGGTGCTGGCGGGGCAGCTTCGGGCCTGGGAGCTCGAGCGCGGCCTCCCCGACCTCGACCGCCAGGCCCTTCGCCGGGCGGTGAACCTCCTCGCCGAGGAGGTGGCCCAGGCGCTCGAGATCACCCTCGAGGCCGCCCGCGAGATGTTCGAGGAGATCTGGCTCGAGGAGCTGAACTAGCCGGCGGTTGCGCCGGGGGCGGGGCCTCTGGCCCCGCCCCCGGCCTTTAGCCCTGCCGCCGGATCGCCTCGACGATCTCCGGGTTCGCCAGGGTGGTGACGTCGCCGGGGTCGCGCCCGCTCGCGATCGCCACCAGGATCCGCCGCATGATCTTGCCCGAGCGGGTCTTGGGCAGGTCGGGGACGAGGTAGATCGCCTTGGGCCGGGCGATCTTGCCGATGTTCTCCTCGATGGCGGCGACGATCTTCTCCTTGACCCCCTCCTCCTTGGCCCCGGGGTGGAGGGCGGCGAAGACCACCGGCATCTGCCCTTTAAGCTCGTCCGGCGCCCCCACCACCGCGGCTTCGGCGACCTCGGGTACTTTGAGCACCGCGGACTCGAGCTCCTTGGTCCCGAGCCGGTGCCCGGCGACGTTGATCACGTCGTCCACCCGGCCGAGGATGCGGTAGTAGCCGTCGGCGGCCTGGGTGGCGGCGTCGCCGGTGAAGTAGGGCCAGTCGCGCCAGTCGGTGCTTTGGGGGTTCTTGTTGTAGCGCAGGTAGTAGGTCTGCACGAAACGGTCGGGGTCGCCCCAGATCCCCATGGACTGCCCCGGCCAGGGGTTTTTAATGCAGAGGTTCCCCGCCTTGCCCGCCCCCGGCGGGATCTACCCGGTGATCTACGACGAGCACGGGCG
>JALVVO010000163.1 GCA_027023345.1 Thermaceae bacterium | reverse complement strand
GCCCCACCACCCGGGCCCGGCGGGGGCCGCCCTGCTCAAGGACCTCCGGGGCCGCCGCCGGGCCCGGGTGGTGGGGCTCACCGGCAGCCCGGGCTCGGGGAAGAGCACCCTCGCCGACCGCCTGATCGAGGCGATCCGGCGCGGGGGCGAGACCGTGGCGGTGCTGGCGGTGGACCCCTCGAGCCCCTTCACCGGCGGCGCCGTCCTCGGCGACCGCATCCGGATGATGCGCCACTACCGTGACGAGGGGGTCTACATCCGCTCGATGGCGAGCCGGGGCGCGCTCGGGGGCCTGGCCGGGGCCACGGTGGCGGCGCTCAGCCTGCTCGAGGCCTTCGGCTTCGACTGGGTGCTCATCGAGACCGTGGGGGTGGGCCAGAGCGAGGTGGACATCGCCCGCATCGCCGACACCACCGTGCTCGTCCTCACCCCCGCCGCCGGCGACGCGGTCCAGGCCTTCAAGGCCGGGGTGATGGAGATCGCCGACGTGATCGTGGTCAACAAGTTCGACCTCCCCGGCGGACCGAGGCTCGTCGAGGAGCTAAAAGCGACCCTCGAGCTCGCCCCGCCCCACCCCACCGGGTGGCAGGTGCCGATCCTGACCACGGTGGCGAGCCGGGGGGAGGGGGTGGACGAGGTCCTCGAGGCCGTCCGTGCCCACCGGGCCCACCTCGAGGAGAAGGGGGTGCTCGAACCCCACCGCCTCGACCGCGCCCGCTTCGAGATCCAGGCGGTGATCCAGGAGTGGGGGCGGCGCCTGGCCGAGGGCGCGGGCCCCCTGCTCCGCCAGGTCGAGTCCGGGGAGAAGAGCCCGGAGGAGGCCGCCCGCGAGCTGCTTACGAACCCGGAGCCGCCGGCTTCGGCTTAGGCGCCTCCACCAGCCAGCCGGCGACGATGGTGAACCCGCCCTCTTCCAGCTTGAGGTAGAGGTAGAGGGTGCGTTTCTCCTTGTCCTGCCAGAGCTGGACGAGGGCGTCCTCCCCCCGCATCTCCTCCTTCAACAGGGAGAAGCGGGTCGAAAGCCTCCGGGCGACGAAGTAGAGGTAGGTGGCGGCGTCGTCGGGGTTCGCCACCACCATGCGGTAGCACTGCGCCTCTTTGAGCGCCTTGCCCTCGGGGAGCGGCACCGCCGCCACCCGCTTCGCGCAGTCCTCCCCCAGGATCCGGTAGGTGGGCGCCGGCCAGAGCACGCCGGGCACCAGGTGGAAGGCGGTCACCGGCACCCGGCCGGCGAAGGCGAGACCAAGGAGCACGACCCCCAAAACCCAAGCTCGCTTCATGCCCTTATGCTACCCCCATGGAGCTTTGGCTCGTGCGCCACGGGGTGACGGCGAAGAACCGCGAGGGCGTCTGGCAGGGGCAGCAGGACGTCCCCCTCGCCCCCGAGGGCCGCCGCCAGGCGGAGAGGCTCGCTTATAGGCTCCTCCGCCTGGGGATCCGCTTCGACCGGCTCTACACCTCCGACCTCGCCCGGGCGCGGGCCACCGCCCAGGTCCTGGCCGAGGCGCTCGGCCTCGCCCCCATCCCCGACCCCCGGCTCCGGGAGCTCTGCGTCGGCGAGCTCGCCGGCAAGCCCCGGGAAGAGGTCTTCGCCGCCTACGCCGAGGTGCTCGAGAAGACCCGGGCCGACCCCTGGACGACCCGGCTCCCCGGCGGCGAGAGCCTTGGCGACCTCCGCGCCCGCTTCCTCGACTTCCTCGCCGGCCTCCCCGAGGGGCGGCACCTCGTCGTCGCCCACGCCGGGGTGATCCGGGTCGCGGTCTGGGTCGCGCTCGAGCTCGAGGCGGGCCAGCCCTGGCGGCTTCGGATTCCCAACGCCTCCCTAACCCGCGTCGTGCTCCCCGAGGGGCAGGCCGGCCCCATCGGCGACGCCGCCCACCTCGAGGAGGGCGGCTAGCGCCGCCCCCACCACCCCGGTCCGGCGGCCGAGGCGGGCCCGCCGCACCGGCGCCGGCCGCCAGTTTCGCATCGCCTCCCGGTAGGCCCGGCGCACCGCGGCGAGGTAGCGGGCCCCGCCGCCAAGCGCCACCCCGCCGCCGAGGACGATCACCTCGGGGTCGAGGACCCGCTGAAGCCCGGCGAGGGCGAGGCCCACCCAGCGGGCCGAGCCCAGGACGAGCTCCCCGGCCCGGGGGTCCTCCAGGCGAAAGAGCTCCGGGACCGGCACCGGCCAGCCGAAGGCGTAGGCGGCGTCGCGCTCGAGCGCCCGCCCCGAGGCCAGAGCCTCCAGGCAGCCCCGGTTGCCGCAGCCGCAGAGCGGCCCGCCGGGAAGCACGGGAAGGTGCCCCACCT
>JALVVO010000162.1 GCA_027023345.1 Thermaceae bacterium | reverse complement strand
GCTCAATGGATCACCATCGGCAAGCCGCCAACCGCTCAGGTCTACCGTGGTGTCGCCGGCGTTGTAGATTTCCACAAACTCGTCGTTGGTATCGGCCGTGTTGCCTGTACCCCGGTACAGAATTTCGTTGATGACCACCTGCCCAGCGTATGGCGACTTTTCCGCCACCGCCTTATTGGCCCCGAACTCCGAGGTGTTGCCGTCCTCGTCGGTGGCGGTTCCGGTGATGGCGTCGCCAGCCCCCAGGCTCACCCCGCCCGGAACCGAAAGCGTACAGTCGAAGGTCCCGTCGGTAGCGCTGCAGCTGCCCAGGTACCAGCGGCCCTCGCCATGGGGCACGCTCTCCCCGTCGCCCGCCTCGACCTCACCGTCGTTGTTGCCGTCGTCGTCGGCCTTGTAGACCTCGATGGTAAAGGAGCCGGAAAGAGGGTTATCCGCAGTGCCAACGTAGCCCTCCAGTTGTAGCGTCTTGTTGTTGCCACTTGTTTGCAGGGCGACCTTGGTGAAGATGGGATAGTCTAGACCCTTGTTAGGTTCGTCGTCCGACAAAGATCCGTCGTTAGGGGTAACCCCGTCGCCGTTTTCGGATATGCTACTATTTGCATCGATATCTATGCCGGGGCCCTCATTATCGTAAAGAGCATTTTTAGAAATTGATATTTCATAACTGTCTTTGACGGCCAGCAATATACCAGGGCCGTTGTTATTGCGGATTACGTTGTGTAATACCGATACCTCCTTGTTATCGCCGCCGTACCCAGCTTGGCCAAATACGATGCCGTGATAGGTATTGTTTTCAAGCAAATTCTCAGTGATAACTGTGTTCTGCACCCCATACCAAACCTCTATGCCGGCTCCAGCGTAAGCAATCGCATTGCTGTTGCTGGTCTGAGCATCGTGGGAGTATACCCATTTAACTGTGGTATTCATAGTGTTGTAGATGGCGATGTTATCGCCCCAGCTGACTCGTGTAGTATATCCAGAATGCCCCGCCTCGAAGTCGCTGATTGTAATATATTCTGTATTCGCACCGTTTCTTTGATCTAAATAGGCACTATACACCTGTGCGTATGCTGAATACACGCGCGAAACACTAACGTGGTCAGAACCAGATATGCGCACACCGATACCCACGCTTTCATCCTCGTTCTGAGGTGGGGCGCCATCGGCGTGTACACCCAGCAAAGCATTTCGCAAAACGCTGTTGGTGGCGTTTGTGAATGCAACAGCCTCATTACTACTAGTGGTAGCAGGATTTTGCCCCCCAAACTGCTTGTAGATGGCGAGGTTGACAATGTTCACATTGCTGACCCTATTGGATGACGACCCGCCCCGAGCTTCCAGCACAGCCGAGGCGCTTGCCGCGCCTCCCCCAGCCCCGTTACCTGCGATCTCCAGTTCGGGCCTGTCAAAGGGAGCGAGGTAGTGTTCGTCGTCCGTGCCCTCGATACCATCGGGACCGGTGCCAACGTATACGTCGCCGCCGACCGTCCCCCGGTTGGTGTTCAGCACGGTGGTCCCATTGTTAAAGCTATAGGCGGTACCGTCTACGGTGGTGTCGTTATCGGTGATGGGCGGGAGGATGTCTACGGTGCCGTCGTTGTCGCTATCGAGGGCCAGGTCTATGTGCCACCAATCGCCGCCACCGCCGCTGGCGTTCGTAGGCACTGCCGGCACGAAGCGCATGGCGTTGGCGCCTTGAATCGCGTTCGCGTTCTGGATGAACTGGCGCAAGGAACCCTGGGCAGTGCGGTCCTCGGCAGGATCATCGTCCTGGTCGTTGGTGTTGGTGACGACGTTGAAGGAGAAACCGAAGTCTATCCCCGAGACGTCCTCACCAGAAACCTCCACTTTGGCGATATGCTCGAAACGCGCATCCCCTGCCTCATCCAACGAAGTCGCCCCGGATGGCACGTTATCGGAAACCGCCCCCCGCCGACCGCCAAAGCATGCCCCTGCTGACGTCCGCTCGTAGGGGTCCCCAGTCCCTAGCTGTCCATCAGGGTTGGCGCACCAGGCCCCTTTAGGCCCATAGGTCTGCTCGGCCCAAACATCGCTCTGGTTATAACCGCTATTGAAGCCGGCCGAAGGGCCAACGTTTTTAGAGTCCACGACCACCCAGTAGGTGCCATCCGCCAGCCCCGTAAAGCTGTAACTCCCGTCGGAACCTGTGGTCGTCTGCCAAAGGAAATTGTCTCCGGCATCCGGCTGCCCATCGCCGTCGTCTTGATAGAGGTATACGGCAACGCCCGAACGCGGCTCTGCGTCGGAGAGGTTTGCGTCACCGTTAACGTCCTCATACACGCGGCCTTCCAAGGTGTAGCGGTGCTGGTAACCGAAGTTCACGCTATCTTTCTGCTGGTTAACCCTAACCGCCACGGACGCTGAACTTGGAGTGGTAAAACTCCCCCCGCTGAGAACGCCGTTTTGATCGGAGACAACGACGACGTAGTTGCCTGGAATCAGATCGTAGATCCGATAACTTCCATCCGCACCGGTGGTGTCCCTCGCCAACAACCTCTCACCGCTGTCATACTGACCATTGTTGTTGAGATCCTCGTACAAGTCTACGGTGACGTTCGCGATGCCGCTCTCGTGCGTGTTCTTGAATCCGTCCCCGTTCGAATCTTCCCAGACCACCCCCCGAACCTCTGCGTGCCAAGGAATAATACCAGCAGCATCAAAGGATCCATCATCAGGCGACGTGGAGCCATCCAAGGTTATGTCTATAGAGGAACCCGTATCACCTGTTTCGAGATTTATGGGGGCGAACGTATTCGTGTTCCCAAATACAAAATAGTAATTACCATTCAAGTCGAAGCCAATTTGACCAAAAGATTTGTCGTTGTTAACAAGAATAGTTTCGTCACCTTGCGAGCCTAAAAGACCCAGGTCCCAGACCTGCCACTTATCCTTAAATGTCCCACCCGAGTAGACGCTACAACCTATGTAAAGATGCGTCCCCCTATCCGAGGCGCCAAGTGCAAAATCACCCCACTGCATAAAATTGGAGTATTTACCTGAAACATACTCCAGCGTAGCAGTGGCACCTGCAGGAACAGCTTTTCCATCAGCGCTGACCGGAAGGCTGTAGATCTTTGATTGGTACGAGCTACTACCAGTTTCAACCCCGAAGTAGAGTCGCCCATCGTAAAAGGCCGCGCCAGCGCTACCAAGACCTTTACCAGAAAAACTAACACCCAGCAGCGTCACATCCTCAACCAGAATCCCAAATTGGTCATTGACCATGTCGTAGTAAAAAATAGCTTTATTGTTATCATCGGACGTTGTATTGCTAGTAAAATACATAACGCCATCCTCGGTATTTAGAGCTAGCGAGTTCACCCCATCCGAGCTCGCATTGGTATCAATCCCACCGATCACATCAGGTACGGTGGCCAGCCGAGTTGCCTTGCCCGAAACCGTGTCCACGCTGTACAGGACGTTCTTGTGAACGCTTCCGAAAGCCCCGCCGCCGATGTCGGCCTGCTGATCAGCCAAGGCGGGAGTAAACGCAGCTGCCAGCACCAGCGCTCCCAGCAGCCAACGAAGAGTCCTCATTGGTCCACCCCCTCCGGGCACCCGCAGCCGCCATCGAAGAGGTCCAGCCGCAGGTAGACCCCCGGCCGCGCCTCGGGGGTGAGGCCGCGGAAGCCGCCAAAGGTGTAGCCGAGGTTCAGCCAGAGCGGGTCGAGCACGCGGAAGCTGCCCTCCACGCTGAAAGCCAGCTCACGAGTATCCGTACCCGGTTGTATCACGTAGTACCCTCCCGCGCCGAAGCCCAGGCGACGGGTGAAGTAATAGTTGAAGCCAAGGCCGAGCTGGTAGGTGTTGCCGCCCGGATCGGCGAAGTAAATCCGGTAGGCCGCGCTGGGCCTGAGCTGGAAGGAAAGGTTCGGGTGCCAGGTGGGGGCGAGCTCGCCCTCGAGCACCGCCTCCCGGCTAGTGTACCGGTGGTAGGTAAGCACCTGGAGCACCCGGCCGCGGAACGCGTAGGCCAGGGTGAACTTCCCAGCGGGCTCGGGAACCACCTGGTAGTTGACGTCGAAGGAGACCACCTGCCGGCGGTCGATCTGGCCGCCGGCACCGGCCCTGAGGGTGACCTTGTCGCCGGAGGTGCCGGTGGCGCCCTCGACGCCGAAGCTCGCGGTAAAGCCCTCCGACCGGTAGCGGACGGCCACCCCGGCGCCGGCCTGGGCCTCGCCGGAGGCGAAGCTCCGTTCGTACCCGGCGGAGAAGTCGAGCGACCAGCGGTCGCCAAGCGGCAGTGGCGCCCGAACGCCGAAGCGAGCCCGGTTCCCCTCGCCTCCCGCGCCCGGGAGCTGGTAGCGGATGGCGAGATTGGCGGGGCCGAGCTTTTGATCGAGGCCGAGCACGCCCGAAAGCCCCAGCCCCCAGCGGTAGCGCAGACCCGCCTCCAGGCTGAGGTTGGCGTCGAAGGCGTAGCGGGCGTCGAGGCCGGTCTCGGGCGCAACCGAGAAGGGCTGGGCGTGGGTCAGGGTGAGGCGGGCGCGGGCGTCCTGGTAGCCGAGCCGGCCGAGCAAGGCGAACGCCTTCTCCTCCCAGAAGTACCCGCCACCGACGCCGGCGAAGAGGTTTCGGCCGAGGTCGTGCTCGTAGAGCAGGCGGGTCTGGTTCGAACCGGAGCGGCCCTGGTGCTCGAGCACCGCCCGACCGGCGCTCCCGATCTTCGCCGCCACCCGGGCCCGCCCGGAAAGGGTACCGGCGTAGTGGAGGTTTGCCCGGGCCGAGATCGGCCCCCGCTCGCCCTCGGCGGTCAGACCAAGGGCGCTCTGCCCGTCCTCGAGGCGGTAGGTGAGGGACAACCCGAAGCCCTTGGTGCGGTAGCCCAGGGCCGCCCCCAGGTTCAGGCTGCGGCCGAGGTCCAGGCTGGCCGCGGCGAGCTCCAGGCTAAAGCCGCCCCGACGGTAGCCCACGGCGGCCCCCACCCCGACGCGCTCGCGGGGCGCGGCCTCGGGGGCGTAGTAGACGACGAGCCGCTGCTCGACGAAGGAGGCGTCCCATGGCCAAAGCGACCGGGCCAGGTAGAGGGTGCCGCTCGGCGCGTCGAGGACGTAGTCCCGGAGCGGGACCAAGCGCTCGCGGACCCCGCCCCGCTCCAGGTAGACCCGCTCGCTCCCGGGCTTCGCCGGCCGGGAGAGGCGGTAGATCCGGGTCCCGTCGGGAACGAGCACCTCGCGGAGGAGCTCCCGCGGCAGGAGCCCGACGAAGGCCGCCACCCGCACCGGCCCCCGGTACTCGGCGGCGAGGACGCTGCTCTTTGGCATGCCGACCAGGTTGGAAAGCGCCATCCCGAGCCGGCCGTAGCCGACCGAGAAGGGGCCGCGGTCGTAGCGGAAGGCCACCCCGTCCTCGGAGGCGAGGGCCAGCCGGGCCTCCACGCCGGCGCCGGTGAGTGGGAACCTCCCGTTCGGGTCCTCGGGGCGGTCGAGCCCGGGGTAGAGCTGCCCCTCGCCGGCGGCCACGTTCAGCGCCCCCTGCAGGTGCCCGCCCGCGAGGGGGGTCTCCAGGTACCCGCGGGCTAGGCCGCCCAGCTCGAAGCCGTCCTGGAAGCGCACGGTGACGCTTCCCTGGGCTAGGTAGAAGCGGCGGTCGGCGCCCCCGGCGAAGCCCCGGTACTCGGTGACGAGCCCGTCCTTGGCCGCCTTGACGCGGACCTCGGTGGCGTGGGCGACCGGCTTCAGCACGAGCTCGGCGACGCCGTTCCGCATGGCAACCTGATACCCGGACTCCCGGGGCGCGGCGTCGGGTTTCGCCGGCTCGGGGCTCGCCTCCACGGTGACGAAGCCCTCGCCGGTGGCCAGCCCAAGGGCGTCTTGGGCCTCGATCCGGAGGCGGATCGGCGTGCGCCCGTCGGCGACCATCCGCTCGGGAATCACCACCAGCCGCTCGGCCGGCCCGGTCCGGAAGACCTCGATCCGGTCCACCGCGTCGCCGGCCCGCACCTCGATCCGGTTGGACCCCACCTTGAGGGGTACCCCGTAGTACTGCAGCTCGGCGACGCCCCGTGCCTTGTCGTAGCGGGCCTCGCCGAGGCGGGAGCGGTCCACCGGCTCGCCGTTCACGAAGAGCTCGACGGGGCGTCCGTAGGGAGCCACCACCCGTACCCGGGCGCTGCCGCGATCGCGGAACACGGTGCCGGGGAGCGGTTCCTTGATGAGCCCCTCGCGGGTCTTTTTCCCGAGCGGGCGGGCGCGCCGGTAGTCCGCGAGCCTCAGGTCACCCTGAAGGGGCAGCTCGCGGTCCCCGACGAGCAACGTGAGCTCGGGCTCGGGCAAGCGTTCCAGGGCGGACGCGTGGGCGAGCTCGAAGCTAAGCCTTCCCTCTTTGGCGAAGGGGATCTTCCAGTAAAGCCGGCCCTCGTCGTCCACCCGCGGGTCGGGAAGCGGGCGCCCGTCCATCCGGGCGGTGCCCCTCCGGTAGCGGGCGCCAGAGGGCAGGGCCTGGCGGATGAGCAGGGCGTCCCCCTCGCCCTCGACCGTGAAGCGGACCACCACGCGCGAGACCCGCTCGGCGGTGAGCGGAGGCACGACCTCGACCTCGGCCGAGGCGGGCCGGGCAGCGGGGGTGTCGCCGAGGTAGGCGGCGACCCGGTTCTTCAAGCGGCCCACCTGGGAGGGACGGGCCTCGAGCTCGAAGGTCTTCCGACCCCGGGCGGGTAGCTCGACCTCCTCCTCGAAGCCCCGCATGCCGAGCCCGGCGGCGGGGGTATCGAGGACGCGGACCCGAACCGGCCGGTTGAGGGGGTTCGCGACGGTGACCTGGAAACGCACCAGGTGCTCGGGAAGGACCCTCGCGGGCTCCGCCTCCTTCTCCAGCCGAAGCAGCTCGCGGCGGATCGTGGCGCGGTTGCTGAGGCGGCCGGCGCTGCTTTCGAGCACCGCTTCGAAGGTCCCCTCCACCGGAGCGCCGTAGCGGACGCCCGCGCGGTAGCAGTGCTCGGCCTGGGCGCCCGGATCCAGCGCGCCAGAAAAGACCGTCGTCCCCTCGGGCTCCAACCAGTCGGGGGGCCGGTCCTCCAGGCGGTAGGTCATCGGGGCCTGGCCGCGGTTTTCCACCTGCAGACAGGTGGTCACGGTCTCGCCGGGCAGCACCACCCGAGGCTCGACGCGGCGCGAGAGCCCGGGCTGGGGCTGGAGCACCCGCACCTCGGCCTCAGCCTTGGCCAGCTCGCGCCCCGCCTGGTAGAGCCAGGCCCGGTTCAAGAGCCGTTCGCCGGCGTCCTCGGTGACCCGCCCGCGGATCACCTTCTGGTAGCGCTCGCCGGGCTCGAGCCGCAAGGTCTCGTTGAGCGAGGGCCCCACGAAGCCCCGGGGCGCGGGGTCCAGAAGGCGCACCTCGCCGGCCGTCCCGCCGGTGTTCACGACCTCGACGCGGAACGCGGCCTCCTGCCCCACCGCCACCTCGGGGGTGAGCGCGGTCTTTTTCAGGACGAAGGCGGCCGGGCTCACCGCCCGCAGGGTCGCCCGGGCGCGGCCGCCACAGGGCTCCGCCCGGGCGGCGAGGGTAAAGTCTCCCGCTTTCCTCGCCACCACCGGCACCTCGATCTCCACCGGCCGATCGGCGGAGAGCGGTGCCTGGACCGACGCGGGCCCCCGGGACTCGAGCCCCTCGGGGAGCTCCAAGAAGAGCTTCAAAGGCAGCGTCCCCGAGAATGCGGTCTCGGCCCGGAGCTGCACGGGCACCGGCACCCCGACCTTGGCCTCGGCCGCCGGACGCAGGCTCAGCCGGACCTCGGGGTGGATCCAGAGCTCGGCCCGAACGGTGCGCCCCGGGACTACCTCGACGCGGGCGTCGCCCTCCACACGGGCCCCGGGGACCGGGGCGGGCGCGAGGTCGTAGGCGCCGGGGTCGAGCTCGAGCTCGGCCTCCCCGCTCGGGGGCAGGCGGAGGGCGCGGTCGCCCACCCTGAGCTCGAGGGGATAGGGCTCCTGGAAGTCGCCGCAGACCACCCGCGCGCGCACGACGAGCCGACCCGGAGACCGCTCGCGCTTGAGCACGAAGCGCACCGAGCCCGAGCCCATGCCGAACGCCACCTGTCCGGGCCCGAGCTCCCGCCCGCCGTCCACGCGCGTCTCCACCAGCTCCCAGCCCGCGGGCTTCTTCAGTTCCACCACCCGCCGGTACTGCCCGCGCACCCGGTAGCTCGCGCCGGGCACCGGGCGCCCCTCGGTGTCCACGATCTCCACGCGAATCCGGCCCAGGGAGACCTTGAAACCCACCGTGTTGGTGTGCTGGGTCGCGGTCTCGGGGATGCGGAAGCGGAAGGCGTATTCGCCGGGCTCCTCGGTGGCGACGTAGGTCCAGGCGCGGTTGCCGGGAACCGGAGGGCGGAGCTCGCCCTTCGGAGTCTGGACCCTGAGCTCGAGCTCCTTGGGCCCGTCGCCGTCGTAGATGCCGACCTTGAGGTCTCGCGAGTATTCGGGGACGTGGAGCCTAAAGGGCGTTTGCCAACCTCCCCGAACCACGTTGTAGGTCTGCATGGCGTTCGGGGCCAGCAACAACCGGGCCTCGCCCGACCGGACCTTGAGCGCGAAGACCACCGCGTTCTTGGCGTTGCCGAAGAAGCGCGAGGCGATCACGTACTCGCCGGGAAGCAGCCGCCCGGAAAACAGCCGGTGCCAGGCGTGAGGCTCGACGCCGTAGCGCTTGCGGACGATCACCCGCCGGCCCTGGCGAAGCTCGTAGACCGCGAGCAGATCCCCCTTACCCTGGTCGTACCGCTCGTCGCCGAGCTCGCGGGGCGAACGGTAGTCCGTGGGGTCGAAGCCTGGGGAGTAGAGCAGGACTTCGAGCTCCGAGGGCTTCTTAACTTCCAGCACGACCTGAAGCTCGCTCGTCTCCCAACCAAGGGCGTCCCCGGGAACGATCAGGGGAATGCCCGTTTTCCAATCGCCTTCGCCCCGGGCAAAGATCGCGGCTAGAAAAACGGTCCAAAGGGCGACCCTCGCGAAGAACCTCATGGGTACCTCCAGCGAACCTCAGGGTCGGTGAGCCACGCGGGGGCGCTCAGGTCGTAGGTGATCGTCTTGGTGCCCACGAAACGGTCGAAGGCAAAGCGCTTCTCGCCACCGCCGGGCAGGGGGTCGCGAACGGTGAGCTCGGGGATCGGCTGCTCCGACGAAAGCCAGAGCACCACCCGGTACCGCCCCTCATCCAGGGGCAAGAGGCGCTTTTTCAAGGTGAGCGGCCCCATCCTGAGCTCGGTCTCCCGGATCGAGCGGATCCAGCCCTTGGGCTCGGCGAGCGGGAAGTCGCTGACCGCGAGGCCGTAGACCTGCACGCGGTGCGCGTACCCCTCGCCCACGGCCGCGGGATGCGGCAACGGCGGGAACGGGGCGCTGGCGGGTTCAAGGCCGACCAGCCAAACGCCGGGGTCGAGGTCTCGGAAGGCGTAGCGCCCCTCAAGGTCGGTCAGGGCCTGCCGGCCGTCCGCGAGCACCACCCGCGCCCCGGGCAGCGGGGTGTCCTTCCCGGGATCAAAGCGGCCGTCGCGATTCGCGTCGAGGAACACCCGGCCGACCAGGGTGCCGCGGCGCTCGAGCATCGTCGGATCCTCGCTCAAGAGCCGCGCCCGCACCCAGCCGGTGGCCAGCGCCGTGCCCCCGGCGCTCTCGCCCTGGGCGATGGCGCGGTTCGTAATCTCCCGGGGGGCGCCCGGAAGCACCCGCATCTCGTAGCTAAAGGACTTCTCCTCTCCCGGGGCCAGGTGGATCGCTCGCCAGATCAACCGCCCGTCCTCGACCTCCGGCTCGCTCGGGGTCGCGCTCCCCGGCAGGTAGCGGAGGTGGGCGTCGGGGAGGTCGGCGAGGTCCAGCGTGACCGCCACCTTTCCGGGGTTCTTCAAGGTCAGTGTGTAGCGCACCCGGTCGCCTACGCGGACGCGCCGGGCCGCAACCTCTTTCTTGAGCAGGATCTGGGTGGACCAGACCTGGGTCTCGACGGGAGCGGAGACCGCCGGGTCGGAGATCTCCCGGCTTTCTAGGCTGAACCGGTTCGCGATCCGGGTGTCGTCGGGCACGCCTTCCTTGACTCGCACGACCAGCGTGGCCTGCCAGCGGGCCCCGGCCGCGAGCCGATCGAAACGCCACTCGACCCGGTGCCGCGCGGCGTCGTAGGCGCCGGCGGGGTCGCTCTCGACGTACTCGAGGTGCTCGTCCAGGGGATCCCGGACGACCACGTCGTGGAGGTCAAAGGGATAGGTGTTCTCCGCGGTCAGGGTGTAGGTCAGCGTGGTGCCCGCCGCCACCGGACCCTCGGGCTCGACCGTTTTGGTCAGGACCACGCCGCCGGCCGGATACACACGCTCCACCCGATCCCAGGTCCGGTTGGTCTCGCCGGTCGCCCGCGAGATAGCCGTGAGCTCGAGCTCAAACCCCGGGGAGCCCGCGCTCCCGGCCGGCGCCCGAAGGCAGACCTGGAAGTCGAGCGAGGATCCCGCGGGCAAGACCACAGGGCTCGGAAGCGGCGCATCGCCGGGCTGGACCAGGGTCACCTGGAAGCCGGCGGGAACACCCTTTACGTCGAGGTCGTAGGCGTCCTCGGCGTTCCCTGCGTTCTCTAGGGTCTGATCGAAGCAGTAGCGCTGCCCTTCGATGATCGAGGCCGACTGGCGGTCGTCCGCGCTGCCCTCGCCGCCGGGGAGGGCGCGGGGGTTTCCGCCGGGTCCAAGGTAGTGGGCCCGAAGCGGGAGGACCTCAAGGGCCGCCCGAGCCTCCGCGGGTCCCCCCGGCCCCTCGGCGCGCGCGGCGTTCTCCACGGCGCCGGGGGCGTGGCCGGCCGCCACCTCAAGGCGGAAGCGGAGTACCGCCTCCTCGCCGACGTCGAGGTCGGAAAGGCGCAGGCGGATCCCCAACACCTCCGAGGGCTCGCTCGTCTGCCACCCACTCGACCCCCGGTACTCGATCGTGCCCTTGGGAGCCTCAGCGCTGCCGGGGACGTAAGCGAGTCCGGAGAGGGACTCTAGATCGTCGCTGAGCACCACCTCGCCGCCGGCCGGGGCGTCGCCCAGGTTGCGGACCTTGAGCTCCACGCCGGTTGCCTCGCCAGGGAGCACGGCGGCCGGGGAAAAGCGCTTTTCCACCGCGAGCGCCGGCCCCGAGACCAGGCGGACCTCGGCGTAGTTCTGGTCGTCGGTCTCGCCCGAGGGACACCGGGCAACCGGCGTAATCCAGAGGCTCCCGCTGGCCCCGACGGGGGCCTTCACGCGGAGCACCAGCCGGGCCGACTCGCCAAAAGCAAGGCGAACTTGATCGACCTCGGGCTCCCCGGGATCAGCTTCGCCGTTGGCGTTTTCATCCAGGAAAAGCTTGGCCTCAGCGGGGTGCCAGTCGGAACCAGCCGCCTCGGCCCAAGCGAGTTGGAAATCGAACTCCGCGTTTCCTTGGTTGGAAAGGACGTAGGGTAAGACCGCGTACCCGCCGGCCCCAACCGACGTGCGCTGGCCGGGGTGAGTGGGAGTACCGCCGGGGGCGAGCTCGGGCACGCAGACCGGCTTGACCACGGTCTGCACCAGGTTCGACACGTACCGCTCGCCCGAGGCTACGGTAGCGCTGGCTTGGTTCTCGATCACGGTCCCGGCCGGCACCACGGCCCAGGCCAGGCCCGGGACGAGCAAGGCGAGCACGAGGAAGAATACGCCCGCGAACTTGGTCTTGGTCGGAATTTGGTGGGGACCCATCCCGACTCCTTAGGAAGGGGCCCCTGGCCCGGCCGGGCCAGGGGCCATACGCTTCCTACTGCACCCGCACCACGAAGGTAATGGTGATGCTCTTGCCCGGAGGCATTAAGTCGGTATCGGAGATGTCGTTGTCGCCATCCGTATCTACGCCCACGTAGATCGCGTCGCCCGCGTTGAGCGAGGTGGGGGCGCTGGAGCTCCAGTTGACGCCGTCGGTGGAGTAGAGCACGGTGCCGCCGGAGATGTCGGTGCTGGCCGAGACGCTCACGAAGTCGGTGTAGCTGGGCAGCGGGTCGGAGACGATCACCTGCTTGAGGTCGGCGGTGCCGATGTTGATGGCGGTGATCGTGTAGGTCAGGGTCTCACCCGGCACGGCTTCGGTCTTGTCCACCTGCTTCTCGAGCCGCAGGTCGCCGCCGACCACGGTGGTGGTGTCGGTCACCGAGGCGGTTGCGGACCCGGCGGTCGCGGTCACGGTCACCGCGTCCACGGCCCCGATGGGCTCGCCGTCGGGCACGATGACGCGGACCTGGATCTCCTGGTTCGCCCCCGCGCCCAGGCCAACCGAGGCATCCGCGGGGTCGTACCACGTGCTGCCCCCGTCGGTGGAGATCTGGTAGGTCCAAGTCGGGTGGGTGCTGCCGGACACGGAGAAGGAGACGGTGGCGCTGGTGTTGCCGTTGTTGGTGAGGGTGTGGGTGTAGACGATGGTGCCCGGGCTGGTGACGGTGCCGCTGCGGTCCGGGGTGAAATCGAGGCTCACCACTGGGTTGACCGTGATTGTAGTAGTGATGTAGTCAGTCACGCTGGGGTTTGCGTTGGAGGTGGCGGTAATGGTGACGTTCTCACTGCCCGGTGCCTGGCCGGCGGGAACCTCGACCGAAAGGATGAAGCACTTGTGGTCATTAGGCGGATCGGTGCTTAACAGCCCGGTATTGGTGACCGGAGCCGGAGTCGGATCGTCCATTTCACCATCGCAGTTGGCGTCAGGGTAGATGGTGGAGGGGAAGCCGTTGGGGCTCAGCTCCGCGGAGAGGTCGTAGGTGTCGGAGTTGTGGCCGGTGTTATAGACGTCGAAGGGGATCAGAACTGTAGTACCTGGATCAACACTCGGAATAGTCGGGTTGTCGTTAGAGTCATTGCCATCCCCAGCATTGCCGTGCTGGGCGATATCCACCCCGTAGCCCGGCTGCACCGGCGGAACCACGTCCTTGACCGGGTTGCTGACCGCGGGGTCGTTCTCCGAGGTAGCCGTCACGGTGATCTCGGTATTGCTTGCGGTGACCTCGTCGGCGGGAATCAAGCACTTGACGACGTAGTTGAACGTATTCGTGGGGTCGATGGGGCCCACGGGGCCGCTGATCGGCGTGGTACCGTCGGCGGCAACCAGCTGGCAGACCCAGCCATCGGGCACGCCCTCGAGCGAGAGGGTGAAGCGATCGGGCGCGTTGCCGGTGTTCTTCAGCGTGTTCTCGAAGTAGACGGTGTCGCCGCCGTAGACAGGGCTCCGGTCGTCGTCGATGGTCTCCGCGTCGTTCGGGTCGCCCGTCGTCTCGGTGTAGTACCAGGTGGTGCCGGTCGGATCGGTGTACCCGGCGTTGGAATCGAAGCCGGTCCCGTCGGCGTCGGGATCGTTCTGCGGGCCGTTCTGGACGCCGGCCACCGTGGCCACCGTGGTGGTGGTGGTGTTGGTGTTAACCGTCGCATTGTTATCCGTACTAGAGTTGCCGTCCGGATCGTACTGGACATGCGCGGTGTTCTCGATCGCGCTACCGGGGGCGGCGCCCGCGTCCACCTGCACCTGGAAGCTCAGGTCGAACCAAGCCCCTTGCGTGAAGAAGGCCCCGCTGCCCTTAATGAGCAAGCCAACGGCGATGACATCCGCGGGGTTAGTAGGCTCGGAGGCAGTCCAGCCGCTGCTCGTCTGGTAAATGACCGAGGCCGTGCCAGCAATCGTAGTGCCGCTAGCCGAATTTCGAACGTAAGTCGTTCCCGTGGGGATCGGGTCGCTCACAAGGATACCGTTCTCGTCGTTGCCGTCCACGTTTGCTACGCTCGCCACGCCACCCGCATCGTCGCTGCCGGTGTTGGAACCGTGGATGGTGTAGGTGATCGTGCCGCCCGGAGCCACGGGGCCACTGGGATCGGCGCTCTTGGTGGCGCTGATGACCCCGGTGCCGCTTACCGTGGCCCGGGCCCAGTTGTTGGTGTCGGTCTCGCCGCTATCACCTTGGCTTGTACCCGTAATGTTCAAGTTGCCCATCTGCCCGTCGGTCGCCGAGCTCGGGATGGTGGCCTCGACGATCAGGCAGGCGCTCGCGTCGGCGGCGAGGTTGACCGAGGTCACAGCGCTCTCACCGGTATCGAGCTGAGCATTGCAGTTGGCGTCGAGGTAGACAGTGTGACTGCTGAAATCAAAATCGTCGGCAGCTCCTTGCTCTATGCTCAAATTAATCGTATCGGTGGTGTTGCCGGTGTTGGTGACGACGTAGTTGAAATACACCGGACCACCTGCCAAACCCGACTTGGTCTGACCTGGGTTGGCCTCATCGCTACCGTCGGGCGTAATGGAAACCCCATAGACTTCCTGCACTACGGTAACCACCTCGTTGGAGGTGGTGGTCTGGGGTAGCCCGGCTGAGTCGATGTAGCTGGCCGAGGCCTGGTTTCGGATCTCGGTGCCCGCGGGGGTGCCCACGGCCCAAACCAACGCCAGCACGGCCAGCAATCCTACAAAAAGTACCCTTTTCATACCTTTTCCTCCTACTCCTCCCATTATTTATTAGCGCACCCGCGTGCGCAGGCTCACCTGAACCTTTACCCCTGGTTCAAGCCTGGGAACCAACCACCTTACGTGTGTATAGGCCTCCGGGGGAACAACCACCTCCTTCTCAACGAACCGGTCTCCCTCCTTAACCCTTATCCGCTTTTTAAGTGGAGGGCGGGAAAAGTGCACCCCGTCGTAGCTGAAAAGGGGCTCGATCACGACTTCACCCAGCTTCAGCGGATGGGCGCTGCCGGCGATATAGACGGTGCGAGGCGGGATGGGGATGGTGAGGGCCACCTGCTTCAGGGTTTTGCCGCTCGTGTTTTTCGCGGTGAGGACCCAAAGGAGTACGTCTCCCGGGGCGACCTCGGCAGCAGGAACCGTCTTCTCGACGACCTCGCCTTCATCGTTGGTGAACTTCAGGACCTTGTACGAGGCGAGCTCGAGCTCAAGCCCCGAGGCCGCAAGCGCCAGCGCAGCGAGGAACAGCCCCGCCACCAGGAACCGACCGCGTCCTACCACGTGCACCTCCAAAAAACCCGACCCGAGTTGGTCTCGGGCCGGTTGCGCCACTGGCTCGCCCTACCCGGATGGCGCCCATATTCCGTAGGTAGGGGTCGTCGCCTCCCGCTAACTTGAGAAAGTATCGAAGAGACAACCGGTCGCGCAACCCCCCATTTGGGGGTGTGCGATGACCCAAGCTCCCCGCGCGAGTATGGTATACAGAAAGGTTCAAACCCCGAAGCGGTCCGGATTACGCTTCTGAGTGCCCCCTTCGCCGGAATGGAACGACTCCACCTCCTCCAGGAACCTTCGGAACAGGTACCGAGAATCGTGGGGGCCGGGGCTCGCCTCGGGGTGGTACTGCACCGAGAAGACCGGGTAGTGCTCGTGGGTCATGCCCTCGAGGGTGCCGTCGTTCAGGTTGACGTGGGTGGCCTTAAAGCCCCTAAGAGACTCGAGCTCCACCGCGTACCCGTGGTTCTGGCTGGTGATCTCGATCGAGCCGTCGAGGAGGCTCTTCACCGGGTGGTTCGCCCCCCGGTGACCGAACTTCATCTTGTAGGTCCGCCCCCCCGCGGCGATGGCGAGGAGCTGGTGGCCGAGGCAGATCCCGAAGATCGGGAGCCGGCCGAGGAGGTGCCTCAGGGTCTCGTGGGCGTAGGTGGGACCGAAGGGGTCGCCGGGCCCGTTCGAGACCAGAAGGCCGTGGGGCTCGAGCGCCAGGATGTGGGCGGCGTCGGCCTTGCCCGGCACCACGATGACCTCGAACCCCAAGGCCCCGAGCTGCTCGACGATCGCGTGCTTGATCCCGAAGTCCATCACCACCACCCGCTTGCCCCCGGTCCGCAGGGTGGGAAAGGCGTAGGGCACGGGGGTGGTGACCTCGGGGGTCATGTCGCGCCCGTCGATGTCGGGCCAGGCCCTGGCCTCGGCAGCGAGGAGGACGAGCTCGTCCTCGGTGAAGGGCTCGGTGGGGGCCTTGCCGAGGGCGGTGGCGTGGACGATCACGCCCTTCAAGACCCCGCCCTCCCGGATCTTGCGAACGAGCTTCCTCGTATCGATCCCCTCGATCGCCACCACCTTGTGGAGGCGCATGAAGTCCTGGAGGGTCTCCTGGGCGCGAGGGTTCGAGGCGACGCGGGAGAACTCTCGGGCGACGAAGCCGCGCACCCAGGGGCGGTTCGACTGCATGTCGTAGACGTTGACCCCGTAGTTGCCGATGTGGGGATAGGTCATCACCACGATCTGGCCGTGGTAGCTGGGGTCGGTCATGATCTCCTGGTAGCCGGTCATGGCGGTGTTGAAGACGACCTCCCCCAGGGTCTTGCCGCGGTGTCCGAAGGCGAAGCCCCGGTAGACCTCGCCGTCCTCGAGCACCAAAACCGCCCGCTCGCGCTCAAGCATCCCTCTCCTCCAGCACCTTCAGGACCGGGACCTCGGGGCAGTTGTCCTGGAAAGGGCAGTCCCGGCACTCGAACCAGACCTTGCGGGGAAACGCCTCGGGCTCGGTGATCCGGTAGCCGAGCCGGGTGAAGAACTCCTCCTGGATGGTGAAGGCGAAGACCTTGGGGATCCCGAGCGCCTGCGCCTCGGCCTCGGCGGCCTCGACCAAGACGCGCCCGAGCCCCTCGCCCTGGCGGTCGGGGTGCACCGCGAGCGAGCGGATCTCGGCGAGGTCGGCCCAGAGGATGTGGAGGGCCACCGAGCCGAGGAGCACCCCGTCCTCGTCCTCGATCACGTGGAAGTCGCGGAGGTTTTCGTAGAGCTGGCCCTTGGGGCGCACCAGCATGAAGGATTCCCGGGCCCAGTACTTGATCAGGTCGTGGATCTGGTCGACGTCGCCGACCCGGGCCTTGCGTACCCGCCAGGAAGCGCCCTTCCGGACCTTGGGCAGCTCGACGGGCTTGAGCTCGAGCTTCATCAAGGGCTTTACCCGCTCGCTCATGCCTCCTCCTCGGCGAGGCGCGCCCGCGCCTCCTGGAGCTGGCGGCGCACGGCCTCGGGGGCGGTGCCGCCGTAGGAGGTCCGGGCGTGGATCGCGTGCTCGAGCCGAAGGAGCCTTAGGGCGTCCTCCTCGAAAAGCGGCGAGAAGGTCCTGAGCTCCTCGAGGCTCAGGCTTTCGAGCTCGCGCCCTTCCTCGGCGAGCTTTTTCACCAGCCGCCCCACCACCCCGTGGGCCTCCCGGAAGGGGAGGCCCTTTTTGACCAGGTAGTCGGCGAGGTCGGTGGCGAGGGCGTAGCCGCTCTTCGCCGCCCGGGCCATGACCTCGGGGCGCCAGCGGAGCTCGGGGAGCATCCGGGCGAGGAGCCGGACCGAGGGCAGGACCTGGTCGAAGGCGTCGAAAAGGGGCTCCTTGTCCTCCTGGAGGTCCTTGTTGTAGGCGAGGGGAAGGCCCTTCACCACCGCGAAGAGGGCCACCAGGTCGCCCACGACCCGGCCCGCCTTGGCCCGGACGAGCTCGGGGATGTCGGGGTTTTTCTTCTGGGGCATGATCGAGCTCCCGGTGGCGAAGGCGTCGGGGAGCTCGAGGAACCCAAACTCGAAGGAGGAATAGAGGATGAGCTCCTCGGCAAGGCGCGAGAGCGTGGTCTGGAGGATGGCGAGGGCCGAAAGGGCTTCGAGCACGAAGTCCCGGCTCGCCACCGCGTCCAGGGAGTTCGGCATCGGCCGGGCGAACCCGAGCTCGCGTGCGGTCTGGAAGCGGTCGATGGGGAACGAGGTCCCGGCCAGCGCCGCCGCCCCCAGGGGGGACTCGTCCAGGCGCCGTCGGGCGTCCTCGAGCCGCCCCTGGTCCCGGGTTAGCATCCAGTAGTAGGCCAGGAACCAGTGGGCGAGGAGAATCGGTTGGGCCCGCTGCAGGTGGGTGTAGCCGGGGAGCACGGTGCCGGCCTCCAGATGACGCTCGGCCTCGGCGACGAGGACCCTCCGGAGCGCGCGCACCTCCTGGATGAGTTCGGAAAGCGCTCCCTTCACCCAGAGCCTCAGGTCGGTGGCCACCTGGTCGTTCCGGCTCCGGGCGGTGTGGAGCTTTTTGCCCACCTCCCCCACGAGCTCGGCGAGCCGGGCCTCGAGGTTCATGTGCACGTCCTCGTGAACCTCGCGCCAGGGGAAGCGGCCCTCCTCGATCTCGCGCTCGATTTGGTCGAGGCCCTCGAGGATCCTCGCCACCTCCTCCGGCTTTAAAATCCCCGCCTGGCCGAGCATCCGCACGTGGGCCCGGGAGTTCGCGAGGTCCTCGCGCCAGAGCCTCCGGTCGAAGGCGAGCGAGTTGTTAAAGGCCTGGGCCAGGGCGTCGGTCTCCTCGGAAAAACGCCCGCCCCAGAGCTTCTTCTCCTCCTTCATTCCCTCCCCAGGACCCGCGAGCGCACCTTCAGCCTGAGGGCGTTGATCTTGATGAAGCCCTCGGCGTCCTTCTGGTCGTAGTCCCCCTCCTCGTCGAAGGAGACCAGCGACTGATCGTAGAGCGAGACCGGGCTCTTGCGGCCGGCGACGATGACGTTCCCCTTGTAGAGCTTGAGCCGGGCAGTGCCGGTGACGTCCTCGGCGATGGCGTCGAAGAGCGCCTGGAGCTTCTCCCGCTCGGGGGCAAACCAGTAGCCGTAGTAGACGAGCTCGGCGTACCTGGGCGAAAGCTGATCGCGGAGGTGGAGCGCCTCGCGGTCCAGAGTAAGCGACTCCACCGCCCGGCGGGCGTGGTAGAGGAGCGTGCCCCCCGGGGTCTCGTAGACGCCCCGGGACTTCATCCCCACGTAGCGGTTCTCGACGAGGTCCACCCGGCCCACGCCGTGGCGGCCGGCGATCGCGTTCAAGCGGGCGAGGAGCGCGGCGGGGCCAAGGCGCTCGCCGTTCACCGCCACCGGGTCGCCGCGCTCGAAGGCGATCTCGACGTACTCGGGCTCGTCGGGGGCGTCCTCGGGGTTTTGGGTGAGGCGGAACATGTCGGCGGGGGGCTCGGCCCAGGGGTCCTCGAGGATGCCGCCCTCGTAGGAGATGTGCAGGAGGTTGGCGTCCATCGAGTAGGGCTTTTCCTGGGTGACCGGCACGGGAATGCCCCGCTGCTCGGCGTAGGCGACCAGGTCGGGCCGGCCCTTCATCTCCCACTCCCGCCAGGGCACGATCACCTTGAGGTCGGGGTTCAGGGCGTAGGTGGTGAGCTCGAAGCGGACCTGGTCGTTCCCCTTTCCGGTGGCCCCGTGGGAGACCGCCTCGGCCCCCTCCTCCTCGGCGATCTTCACCATGTACTTGGCGATGAGCGGCCGGGCGATGGCGGTGCCGAGCAGGTAGTAGCCCTCGTAGAGCGGCGCCGCCCGCATCATGGGGAAGACGAAGTCGCGGACGAACTCCTCTTTGAGGTCGAGGGCGTAGGCCTTCGTGGCCCCGGTCCTCAAGGCCTTCTCGCGCGCCTCCTCGACCTCTTCCCCCTGGCCGATGTCAGCGGTGAAGGCGATGACCTCGGCGTCGTAGCGCTCGATCAGCCAGCGCAGGATCACGCTGGTGTCGAGCCCCCCGGAGTAGGCGAGCACGATCTTCATCTGCACAAATATACAGGCTTCCGCAAGGGGCAAAAAAGGAAGGGGCCGACCGCGCGGTCGGCCCCTTCCGCTCGCCTCGGGGCTAGAGGCTCCGCTTCAAGAGCTCGAGGTGCTCGTGGGTAATGGGGAGCACCCGGATGGGCTCGGCCTTCAGGCCCTCCTCGTCGAAGTAGACGTCGTTGAAAAGGAAGAGGCCGCGCTCGAGGTCAAAGGTGAAGGTGCTCATGGGGAGCTCCTCGAAGTAGGCCCGGAGCTCCTCGTCGGCGGCGAGCGCCTCCTTCACGAAGCCGGGCACCCAGATGCGGACGTGGAAGAAGACCTCCCCCTCGAAGCCCTGCTCCTTGATCGCCTTGAGGGCGGCCTCGGTGAGGGGCCGGTTCACCTCGGGCCCGGCCTCGCCGCCGAAGGCGAGGAAGAGGACGTCCACGTCCTTCAAGGCCTCGACCGCGGCGGGCACGTCCTCGGGCTTTTCCGCGAGCGCGGTCTTGACCTGGGCGAGCCCGCCCTTCTCGGCGAGGTAGGCGGCCTCGAGGGCCCCGGTGAGGCTCGCGCAGATATAGGTCTTGTTGGTCAGGATCCCGAGGCTCGCGTCGGGCAGGTCCTGGGCCAGCCCCTGGCCTACGACGCGACCGGTAAGCGCCCTTAGCGTGAACTGCTCGGCCAACGTGAGTTTCGCCATATCAATCCCTCCCCGGGTATCCTATATATCCCTATCGGGTTTGTCAAGTTTCCGGCCGGACCTCGACCCGGTCGCCGGCGATCCGGATCCGCACCGGGAGGAACTGGGGGATGAGCCAGGCCTGGGTTTCCAGGTGCAGGCTCACCTCCTCGACCCGAAGAAGGCTCGGCGCGGGCGCGAGGGCGAGGGGCAAGAGCAGCTGGTCGGCGAGGTGGGCCTCCACGGGGGCGCCCCGCCGGAGGAAGCGGAGCGCGCGGCGGGCCGCCTCCTCCCCCACCCGCTCCGAGGGCTTGCCTGGGGCCCCGAGCGCGGTGAAGGCGGCGGGGCCGGGCGCGCCCAAAAGGCCGACGAAGCCGTAGGCGCCGGGAGCCGGCGCCTCGGGATAGCGGACCTCGGTCCTGGGCTCGATCCCCGCCTCCGCGAGCCTCCTCGCGGCACTCTTCGCGATCCGCTCGGCGACGTGGGCGGGGAGCCGGGCGGCGACGCCCCGCACCGCCGCTTCCCGGAGCTCGAAGGCCTCCGCGGCCCGCACCGGCCGCACGCCCTCGGCGGGGAACACCCGGGCCAAAAAGCGCCCCCCGCCCCGGGGGTAGAAGCCGGGGCGCTCGAGCTCGAGCCCAAACCGCACCCCGAGCCGGGCCATCCAGGGGCGGAAGGCGAAGTCGAGGTCGTCGAAGCTCGGGCTTTTGGGCACGTGGGTGCCGCCCTCGAGGACGAGCTCGCTCGCCCCTCCGCCCCTGAGGGCGAGGGGCAAGAGCACGGTCTGGAAGACCAGGGTGGCGGCGCCGGCGGTGCCGGTGGCGAAGCGGTAGCGACCGGCGAAGACGCCCCGGGGATAGAAGTAAAGCTCCCTGGAGCCGAGCGCGTCGCCCCGAACCTCGGCCCGCCCCACCTCGGCCGCCGCCCGCACCGCCGCGAGGTGCTGGGGGCGGAGCCCGGGGTTCTTCCTCCGGGCGCGGATGTTCCGGATGCGGAAGGGCTTGCCGGTGAGCAAGGAAAGCGCCAGCGCCGAGCGGAGGATCTGCCCGCCGCCCTCGCCAAAAGCGCCGTCCAGCTCGATCACGCGCGGCAATGGAACCCGGCGCGGGCGCCCTTTTCAGTCCGCCCGTCCGCCGAGGGGGTCGCGTAGGCCAGCCGAAGCTTTCTTGGGGGCGCGAGCCCGCCGGGGCCCGCGAGGGCAAACCGCCAGGCAAGGCGCCGGGCCAGACCGCCCTGAAGCCGGGTCCCCTCCATGGCCCGAGCATAGCGCTTGGTGCCGCCCTTCCGGGTGTGCTATACTCCTCGCTGGCACCTCGGCGGGGGGCTTTCCCTTACCCGTTCACCCCGCGCCGAGGAACGCGGCAAAAGGAGGGGCGCCTCGTGAAGACCTACGTGCCCAAGGAAGTCGAGAGCAAATGGTACGTGATTGACGCGGAGGGGAAGACGCTCGGGCGCCTGGCCGCCAAGATCGCGAGCATCCTCCGCGGGAAGCACAAACCCGAGTACACCCCCAACCTGCCCGTGGGGGATTACGTCATCGTGGTGAACGCGGCGAAGGTGAAGCTCACGGGGAAGAAGCTCGAGGACAAGATCTATACCCGCTACTCGGGCTACCAGGGCGGGCTCAAGCGGATCCCCGCCGGCGAGATGCTGAAGCGCCACCCCGAGCGGGTCATCGAGCGGGCGGTCAAGGGGATGCTCCCCAAGAACCGGCTCGGCCGCAAGCTCTACAAGAGGCTGAAGGTCTACGCCGGTCCCGACCACCCGCACGCCGCCCAAAAGCCCGAAAAGCTCGAGCTGGAGGTTAGGTGATGGAGCAGTACTACGGCACCGGACGCCGCAAGACCGCCGTGGCCCGGGTCTTCCTCCGCCCCGGCGAGGGCAAGATCACGGTCAACGGCAAGAACTTCGAGGACTACTTCCGGGGCATCATCCGGGCGGTGAGCGCGCTCGAGCCCTTCAAGGTCGTGGACATGATGGGCAAGTTCGACGCCTACATCACCGTGAAGGGCGGCGGCACCACCGGGCAGATCGACGCCATCAAGCTCGGGATCGCCCGGGCGCTGGAGAAGTACAACCCCGAGTTCCGCAAGAAACTCAAGCCCGCGGGGCTCCTCACCCGCGACGCCCGCGTGGTCGAGCGCAAGAAGTACGGCAAGCACAAGGCCCGCCGGGCGCCGCAGTACTCGAAGCGCTAAAGCCCGCGAGGTCACCGGCCCCGCCTTCGGGCGGGGCCTTTCGCTTACCATGGCGGGCGTGGATCTTTTTCGCGCGATCGTCCTCGGCGTCGTCCAGGGGCTGACCGAGTTCCTGCCGGTCTCGAGCTCGGGGCACTTGGTCCTCGCCGACCGCTTCCTCTTCGGCGGCGAGAATCTACCCCTCTGGGTGGACATCGCCACCAACACCGGCACCTTCCTCGCCGCCCTCTTCCTGATGCGGCGGGAGATCGCCCGGGCGCTTTCTGGGTTCCTCGCCGGCCTCTTCTCGAAGGAGGCCCGCGAAGGGGAGGGCTGGCGGCTTTTTTGGCTGGTGGCGGTGGCGAGCGTGCCGGCGGCGGTGGTGGGACTTTTGGTCAAGGACGTCTTCGAAGCCTATAACCGCCCATTCTTCGTCGCCCTCGGCCTCCTCTTCACCGCCCTCGTCCTCTGGACCACGCCCAAAGGCGGCGCAAAGGACCGCCCCCAGCGGGTCGGCTACCTCGAGGCCTTCCTCGGGGGGCTCGCCCAGGCGGTCGCGATCTGGCCGGGGGTCTCCCGCTCGGGGACGACGATCAGCGCGTTTTTGCGGCTCGGCCTCGCCCCCGACCTCGCCGCCCGGCTTTCCTTTCTGATGTACGCGGCGGCGAGCCTCGGCGTCTTGCTCCTCGGCCTCAAGGACGGCCTTCCCCAGGGGGTCGGCGCCGGGCCGGTGGCGGCGATGGCGGCGGCCGCCTTTTTGAGCGGGTACCTGGCGATGCTCCTCCTCTTCGGGGTGCTCCGGGCCGGGAAGTTCCGCCTCTTCGCCCCCTACGTCGCGCTGGTCGGCCTCCTCACGCTGGTCTTCGGCTGACGCGCTTACTCACCCCGTGGCGCCGTTCCCTTGCAAACCTAGTGCACTAGTGCTATAGTGCACTCAGGAGGTAACGTTGCGCTGGAACGTGGACCCCGAGGCGGGACCGATCTTCGAGCAGATCGCGAACGCCGTGATGGCGGCGCTGGCCCGGGGCGAGCTCGAGCCCGGCGACAAGCTCCCCTCGGCGCGGGCCCTCGCCGAGGAGCTCCGGGTCAACCCCAACACCGTGATCCGGGCCTTCGAGGTGCTCGAGCAGCTGGGGATCACCGAGACCCGCCGAGGGCTCGGCACCTTCGTGCGCGAGGAGGTGGACGTGGACGCGCTGAAGCGAGACCGGATCCGGCGGGCGGCCCGCCGCTACCTGGCCGAGGTCCGGGCGCTGGGGCTCGGCCTCGAAGAGGCCAAGGCCGCCTTGGAGGAGGTGAAGGAGGAGGATGGTGCTCGAGCTTAAAGAGGTCGAGAAGCGCTACTTACGAACCCCGGCCCTGAAGGGGGTGAGCCTCGCCCTCGAGCCGGGCCAGGTGGTCGGGCTCCTGGGTCTAAACGGGGCGGGCAAGACCACGCTCTTAAAGGTCGCGGCCGGGCTGCTCCTCCCCGACCGGGGCGAGGTCCAGCTCCTCGGCCGGCCGCCCCGGGCGGCCCGCGGCGAGGCGGTCTTTCTGCCCGAGCAGAATCCCTGGCCCGAACGCCGCCGCCCCGGCGAGGTCGCCGCTTTGCTCGCCGGCACCGACGCCAGCTTCGACCCCGAGCGTTTCCGCCGGCTGATGGGGTTCCTCGAGGTTCCCGACCGCCCCTTCGGGCAGATGAGCAAGGGGCAGCGCGCCCGGGCGAACCTCGCTCTAGCCCTGGCCCGGCGAGCGCCGCTCTACCTCCTCGACGAACCCCTCGCTGGCATCGACCTGATCAGCCGGGACCGCATCCTGAAGGCGCTCGTCCACGAGTGGCGGGAGGACGCGGCGGTCCTCCTCTCCACCCACGAGGTCGGCGAGGCCGAGGGGATCTTCGACCGGGCGGTCTTTCTAAGGGAGGGCGAGGTCGTCCTCGACGCCGAGGTCGAGGAGCTAAGGGCAAAAGGCAAGAGCGTGGTCGAAACCTTCAAGGAGGTGCTGGCATGAGCGCGATCCTCCGCTGGCGGCTCGCCCAGAACCGGGGCGTCGCCCTGTTCGTCCTCCTGGCCCTCGCCCTAGTCGCTTACACGGCCTTTAGCCTGGACCGGATCGCCGTGCTCCTCTACCTGGCCGGGCTTACGCAAGGCGCGCTTTGGGGCACGCTCGGGCTCTTCTTCTCCCTCTACCGCCGCGACGTGCGCCGGGCCGAGCGGGGCGAGCTTGGGATGCTCTTCCTCCTCCCCAAGGGCCCCACGCGCTACGCCCTGGCCCAGGCCGCCGAGTACCTCTTTTGGGCGATCTACCTCGAGGGCGGCCTCCTTCTCGTCGGCGCCCTGGCCGTCGGGCGGTTCTACCCCGAGGCCCCGGGCGAGCTCTTCCGATTCGGGCTCTACCTTGGCCTCTCCGCCGTCCTTCCCTTCCTCGGCCTGGTGCAGCTCGCCGCGGCCACCGACGTCGCCTACCGGCTGGGGCGGGTCGGGGGCCTCCTCGCCACCGTGGTCTTTCTGGGGATTCCCTTCGGGATCGGGAAGCTCCTCGAGGACCTGGACGGGAACGCCCTTTGGAACCTCGGTCCCCGGGTCCTCATCGGGGACTTCCGCTGGCTCTTCGCGGAGATCCCGGGCTTCCCCACCTTCGTGCTCACGGCTTCCTGGCCCGTCTGGCCGATCGCCGCCGGGCTGCTCCTCTACGCCCTCTTCCTCTTCCTCGCCCTCCGCGTCTACCACGAGGCGGAGCTCTAGGAGGTGTGGATCATGGATGGCTGGATCCTCTCCCTGCTCGCCCTCGGCCTTTGGCTCTACGGCCTCTACCTCGCCCTCACCCGGACGAAGAGCCTCACCGCCAAAGGGGTGGCGGTGGCCGGGCTGGCGGGGCTCGCCTTCGCCTTCTGGGGGCCCGACTTCGAAGTCCGAGTCGGCCTCGCCCCCGACGCCGGCTTCGCCTACACCCTGGAGAAAGAGGAAGCGCTCCCCCAGCTGGAAGCGATAGAGATCGCCGCCACCAACGCCCTGGTCGTCGTCCGCCCCGGCCCCGGCCGGCTCCGCGTGAGCTACCAGGCGAGGACCGAGCGGGCCCTCGCCCGCATGCGCCCGGACCTCGCCGTCGAGGAGGGGAAGCTACGGTTTTGGGACCACCGCCAGCCCAAGGGCACCCTCTACCGGATCGAGCTCGCCCTGCCCGAGCCGGTGGTAGCCCGCGTCTCGGTGACGAACGGCGAGCTCAAGGCCGAGGACCGCCTCAAAAGCCTCGTCTTTTCGGCCACGAACGGCGAGGTGGACCTCAAGGACTACCGCCCCACCGGCGCCACCGTGATCAACGCCACCAACGGCAAGGTGGTGCTCTCCGGCTTCGCCCCCGAGGGCCCGACCCGGATCGACCTCACCAACGGCGACGTCGAGGTTCGGGCCGAGCGGCCGCTCCGGATCAAGGCCCGCGTCACCAACGGGAGCGTCCACCTCCCCGGCAAGAGCCTCGGCGGCGCGGGAGGGGTCGAGGTCACCTACGGCCCCGAACAAGCACCCTTGCTCTCCGTCCATATTCTGAATGGGAAGCTTCAGTACTTGGAGGAAAGCCCATGACGGAAGTGCTCCTAGAACCCACCAAGTTCTTTGAAAAGACCAAGGAACGGCCGCCCCGGCCCTGGCTCGGCTACTCCGTCGTGTTTCTCGCCAGTCTCGTATCGACCCTGGCGAGCAGGATCGCCACCCGCGAGCTACCGAGCCCCTCTGCGTTCGGCCCCAACTGGGTTTGGGAAATCGTCGGCGTGATCGTTGGAAGCCTGGCCGTCTGGGGCTTACTCGGCTTCCTCCTCCATCTCCTCACCGGCCTTGGGCCCCGGGCCTTCGAGCTAGCCGGCTGGACCTTCGCCCCAGGCATCGTACTCGGCCTCGTGGTTCTCGCCGTGGCCGCGCTCGTTCCCGTCGAGGCCAAGCTCCCGCCTCCCCCCACCGAGTTCGACCAGCTTCGGGACTGGCTCAAGAGTTACGAGGCAGCCATTCGAGCCTCAACCTACGGGCAAGCCAGCCGCGTGGGCGGGATCCTCGGAACCCTCTGGGGTGCCTGGATCCTATACGCCGGCACCCGGGTCTTCGCCGAGAAGCGGGCCGCGTTGGCCGCCGGCCTCTACCTGGCGATCCAAGCGGCGTTCCTCATGCTCGCGCTTTTCCGGTAGCCATGCGCCGCTTCAAGCTTCTTCAATCCCCTTCTTGGGCGATCCTGCTCGCCCTCCCCGCCCTCGCCTTCGGGCCCCGGGAGGCGCTCACCTACCGCCCGCCCGAGCTCGGGGTGCTCGCTTCCCAGGCCGAGCTCGCAAAGGAACGCGCCGGCTACGCCGCGATCGGCCTTTCCGGAACCGCCGGGCTCGAGCTCCGCGAAGACCTCGCCGCGACGCTCGGGCTCCGCCTCGACCTCAGCGAGGCCGCCCGGCTCGAGGCCGAAAACGGCCGCCTGAGGGCCGAGGCCCGCCTCCGCCAGGCGCAAAGGGATGGGGTCCTTCGCGCCCTCAAGGCCCACGCCGGGCTTTGGCAGGCCGAGGCGCGCCTAAAGGCGGCCCGCGCCCGGCGCAGTGCCGCCCGGCTCCGGCTCGAGGCGGCGAGGTTGCGGGGCGGCCCCCTCGCCTTTGAGGAGGCAAAAGGCGCCCTGGAAGAGGCCGAACTCGACCTCCGCCTCGCCGAGCTCGAACGGGAGTCGGCTGCCCAGGAGGCCGAAGCCCTGGGGCTTTCGGGCCCCGCCGAGCCCGAAACCCTCCGATTTTTTCTCCCGGCTCCCCGCCCAAACCCCCTGCTCCAGCTCGAGGTCGAGGCCCAAAGGGCCCGGGCGAGGGCCGCCGAGCGGGGGCTTTTCGCCCTCGGGCTTGCGCTTTCCTACCAGGGCGAGCTCGGCTACCGCCTCGAGGCGGAAACCCAAACCCCGAGCCTCGCCCTGACCCTCGGGCCGAAGAACCCCCTCGAGCCCCCGGGGACCTGGAAAGCCGAGCTCTCGGCCCGGCTCTCCCTCGACCCCGTCGCCTGGAGCGAGGCCGAAAGCGCCCGCCTGGCGGCGCGGGAGGCCGAGATCGCGGCAAAGAGAAAAGGCGGGGAAAGGAGACGGAGGCTCTCCGCCCTCAAAGCCCGCGCGCACCTCATGGAGCGACGGCTGGACCTGGCGAAGCAGGCCTTAGATCTCGCGAAGAAGAAGCTCGAAGCCGCCCGTCTTCGCGAGGAACGGGGACTGCTCAGCGCCCTGGAGCTCGAAGACCAACGGGCCGCGCGGTTTTTGGCCGAGGCCCGGTTCGCCGAAGCCTGGGGCGCCTATATCGAAGCGGTCAAGGCCTACCTCGACCTCGCGGACGGCATGTGGAGGGAACGATGATGCGAAGCTGGATCCTCTCGGTTTTCCTAGCCCTAGCGCCGGCCCTCGCCGCCGGCTACCCGGCGTTCGAGGCCGCCTACCTAAAGGCAAGCCCCGACCTTTTGAAGACCGAGGCCGAGCTCAAGGCCGCCGAGGCCCGCGCGCTGGCCCTGAAGGACGATCCCTACGCCGCCCCCTTCGAGCGGGCCGAGGCCGAGGACGTAGCCCTGCGCGCCCAAGCCCTCCTGCGAAAAACCCGCCTCGGCCTCCGACAGCAGGCGCTCGAGACCTTCGCCGCCGTGCCCCTAGCCCGCGCCGCGCTTAAGCTCGCCGAGGCCCGCTTGGCCTACGCCGAGCTCGCCGCCGAGGCCGCCCGGATCCGCTTCGAGCGGGGCGCGATCGGCAACGCGGAGCGCGACCGGGCCCTAAGCGCCCTGGCCGAGGCCCGAGCCGCGGTGGAAAGGGCCCGCGCCCGGCTGGAGGCGGCCGACGCCGCCCTCAAGCGCTACGGCGCGTTCACGGCCGAGGCGGTCCCAGCCATCCCGCCGCCCGAGCACGTCTCGGCCACCGCCCATCCCGACTACCTGCTCGCCAAGCTCGCGCTTCAGGCCGCCGAGCGCGCCCTGCAAGCGGCCGAGACCCCGGACACGCCGCGCGTCGAGGTCGAAAAAAGGCGGGCCGCCTACCAAGCCGAAAAGGCGGCGCTCAGGACCAAGGCCGCTGAGCTCGAGCACCTGCTTTCGCAAAGAGAGGCCGATTACCGCGCGGCCCTAGGCGACCTCGCCCTCAAGACCGGGGCCCTCGACCTCAAGACCGAGGCCCTCAAGGTGGCGAAACTCCGACTCGAAAAGGGCACCGCTTCCAGGATCGAGGTCCTACAGGCCGAACTCGAGGAAAAGAGCGCCGAGCTCGAGCTCGCCCAGGCGCGACTTGCCCTCGCCCGGGTGGCGCTGTCGCTCTGGCCCTTCGCGGAGGAGGGGGCAAGGTGAAAAAGGTCGTCTTTTGGCTCTTCATCGCCGTCCTCCTTCTCGCCACCGCCTACGGCCTCCTAAAAAAGCCCGGCGAGCGCGCCCAGCCGGTCTACGCGGCCCGGGCCAAGGAGACCACCTTCGTCCGCGAGGTGAGCGCCGACGGCTACTTGAGGGCCGAGCGGATCCGGCTCGCCTTTCCAGCGGGCGGCCGCGTCGCCGAGGTGAGAAAGAACCCTGGCGACCGGGTGGAAAAGGGAGAGGTCATCGCGAGGCTGGAGGACGCCGAGGCCCGGCGCCGACTCGACCTCGCGAAGGCCCGCCTCGCGGCTTTTGAAGCCGAGCAACGGGCCGCCGCAGCAGACCGCAAGGCGCGAAAGCAAGCCCTGCTCGAAAAACGAAGGGCGCTCGCCGAAAAGCTGGCCCTCACCCGGGCGCTCTACGAGGCCGGCGCGGCGAGCCGGACTGAGCTAAAGGCCGCCGAGGACGCCCTCGCCGAGAACGACCGTGCCCTTGAAGCCCTAAAGCTCGAGGCCGAGCGCGCAGAGGCCCAGGCCAAATCCCGTCGGGCCGAGCTGGAAGCGGCCCTCAAGGAAGCTAAGGAGACCCTCGCAAAAACCCGCCTCGTCGCGCCGACGGCGGGGGTCCTCGAAGCCCTCCCCTTCCACCCCGGGGAGCTCGCCCAGGGCGAGGCGGTGCTGGTGGTCGAGGGGAGCGTCCGCCCCTACGCCCGCTTTCCCGAGGCCGAAGCCGCCGAGCTCAAGGAGGGGCTCCCCGCCCGGGTCGAGCTCGCCGGCGAGGAAGACCATTTTGTACCGAGCCGGGTGGAACGAATCCTTCCCCCAGAGCGCGAGGGCGAGAGCGCCTGGGTCCCGGTGGAGCTCGCCCCCATGCCCCCGGGCCACGGGATGCCGGGCCTTTCGCTCACCGCCTACGTCGAGGTCGAGCGGATCGAGGACGCGGTGGTGGTGCCGCTCGAAGCCCTCGTCGAGAAGGGCGGCAAGACCTACGTCTGGACGATCGAGAAGGGCAAGGCCCACCGCGCAGTGGTGGAAAAGCGGGCCCAGAACCTGACCCAGGCCGCGGTCTCGGGCCTTTCCCCGGGCACCCCGGTGATCCGGCTCCCGCCGGAAGGGCTCGAAGAGGGCGCCCCCGTCCTCCCCACCTTCGAGGACGAGGAGGGCGAAAATGGCGCTGGTTGAGCTCCAAGGGGTCGCCAAGGTCTACCGCTCGGGGAGCGGGCGGCGGACGGTGGAGGTCATGGCCCTGAAAGGGATCGACCTCACCGTCGAGGAAGGCGAGTTCATCGCCATCATGGGCCCCTCGGGCTCGGGGAAGAGCACCCTCCTCCACATCCTCGGCCTTCTCGATCGACCGAGCGCGGGCACCTACCGGCTCGCCGGCCAGGACGTCACCGCCCTCGACGAGACCGAGGCCGCGAGGGTACGAAACCGCACGATCGGCTTCGTCTTCCAGGCGTTCTTCCTCTTGCCCCGGGCCAGCGCCTTGAAAAACGTCGAGCTCCCCCTCGCCTACCGGGGAGTGCCGCTCAGGGCGCGGCGGGCAGCGGCCGAAGAGGCGCTCGCCGCGGTGGGGCTCGAAGACCGGCTCGACCATCTTCCTTCCGAGCTCTCCGGCGGCCAGAAGCAGCGGGTCGCGATCGCCCGGGCGCTCGCCCAGGAGCCGGCCATCCTCCTCGCCGACGAGCCCACCGGCAACCTCGACAGCGAGAGCGGCCGCGAGGTCATGCGGCTTTTCTCCGAGCTGCACGCGCGCGGCCGTACGGTGGTGATCGTCACCCACGAGCCCGAGGTCGCCGCCTACGCCCACCGGGTGATCCGCATGCGGGACGGGGAGGTGGTCGCCGATGAGGTTCGCTGACCTCTTTCTCACCGCGATCGAGGCCCTCTTTGCCCACAAGCTCCGCACCTTCCTCTCCCTCCTCGGGGTGATCATCGGCGTCTTCGCCGTCACCGCCCTCATCAGCTTGGGCGAGATCGCCACCTACGGGATCCGGCGGGGCCTTGAGCAGGTGGCCGGACGCAGCATCTTCGTTCAAGGGGAGTGGGCCCCGGGCCAGCCCCCCGTGCGGTTCCGCGAGGCCGACCGGAGGCTCCTCAGCGCCCTTCCCGTTCGGGTCATTCCCTACGTCTTCGCCTTCGCGGTGGGGCGGGACGAAAGGGGGAAACCCGTGGAGGTCCGGGTACTCGGGGTACCCGGGGACCTCCCCGAGCTCGATCCCGGCGTCGAGCTCGCCGAGGGACGCTTTTATACCGCTTCCGAAGCCAAGCGGGGCTTGCCCCTCGCGGTCCTTACCCAGGCGGCAAAGGAGAAGCTCAAAGCCTCGGTAGGCAAGCGGGTCGAGCTCGCCTTCGGCCCGCGCCGGGCACGGCTTGCCGTCGTGGGAACGACCAAGCCCTTGGGCGGACTCTTCGCCACCTTCAACCGCCCGCAGGCCTACGTCCCCTACCGTTGGATCTGGCAGAACGTTCCCTCGGCCCGCCGGGGGCGCTACGACGCCTTCGAGCTGAAAGTCCGCCCGGGCGTCGAGATGAAGCTCGTCGCCGACCGGGTCAAGGCCCTCCTCGAAAAGCGCTACGGCGAGGGGCGGATCCAGGTGCAGAGCATCGAGACCTTCACCCAAACCCTCTCCCAGATCACCCTGATGCTCCAGGCGCTGCTCGGGGGGATCGGGGCGCTCTCGCTCCTCGTGGGCGGGATCGGGATCATGAACATCATGCTGGTCTCGGTCGCCGAGCGGACCCGCGAGATCGGGCTTAGAAAGGCGCTCGGGGCCACCGCCGCGGCGATTCGCACCCAGTTCCTGCTCGAGGCCACCCTCCTCACCCTCACCGGAGGAATCCTAGGCATCGCCCTCGCGGCCGGCGTCCTCTACCTCGTGGTGGCGGCGGTTCCCTTCTTCGAAGTCTTCATTTTGAGCCCGAAGACGGTGCTCTTGGCCCTCGGCGTGAGCGCCCTGGTGGGGATCTTCTTCGGGGTTTGGCCCGCCGACCAAGCCGCCCGCCTCGACCCCATCGAGGCCCTCCGCTACGAGTAACCCACGGAGCCACGCTCCGGGCGTTAGGCTAAAGGCATGCTGATCGAGCGCGAGCTGGCCCTGGAGATCGTTCGGGTCACCGAGCAGGCCGCCCTCGCCGCCGGCCGCTGGACCGGCAAGGGGGACAAGCACATGGTGGACGAGGTCGCTACCGAGGCGATGCGCCAGGTGCTGAACGAGCTCCCCATCAGCGGCACGGTGGTGATCGGCGAGGGGGAGATGGACGAGGCCCCCATGCTCTACATCGGGGAAAAGCTCGGCCTTGGGGGCCCCGAGGTGGACATCGCCGTGGACCCGGTCGAGGGCACCAACATCGCCGCCAAGGGGCTCCCGAACGCGGTGACGGTGATCGCCATCAGCGAGAAAGGCGGGCTCTTCCACGCCCCCGACATGTACATGGAAAAGCTCATCGTCCCCCCGCCGGCGGCGGGCAAGGTGGGGCTCGACTGGCCGGTGGAGGCGAACCTCAAGGCCATCGCCCTGGCCCTAAACCGCGACGTCGAGGACCTCGTCGTGGTGGTGCTCGACCGGCCCCGGCACGAGAAGCTGATTAGCGAGATCCGGGCCGCCGGAGCCCGGGTCAAGCTGATCGGCGACGGCGACGTGATCGCGGCCCTGGCGGCGGCCCTCCGGGGCACCGGGGTGCACGCGGTGATGGGGATCGGCGGCGCGCCCGAAGGGGTGCTGGCGGCGGCCGCGCTCAAAGCGCTCGGCGGCGAGATCCAGGCGCGCTTTTACCCCGAGGACGAGGAGGAGCGGGCCCGGCTTGAGTCCATGGGCGCATCGGCCGAAAAGATCTACAAGACCGAGGACCTCGCCCCGGGCAAGGAGATCGTCTTCGCCGCCACCGGCATCACCGACGGCGACATCCTCCGCGGCATCCGCTACTTCGGCGGCGGCGCCCGGACCCACTCGCTGGCGATGGGCTTTGCCACCAAGGTGGTGCGGTTCATCGACTCGATCCACCTCTTCGACGAGGGTGCACGGGTGACGGTGCGGTTGTAAGGGGGCTTGTGGCCTGTAGCCCGTGGCTTGTGGAAAGGACTTCCACAGGCCACAGGCCACTAGCTACGGGTAAAATGGCGGCGGGACCCCAAGGGTCTCCTTCAGGGAACTCCCCGATGGGCCTTCCGGCTCAGAGCGTGGGAGAAGGAGGTGGTCATGGCTAAGGTCAAGCTCGAGCACGTTTGGAAGCGCTTCGGCAAGGTCGTCGCCGTCAAGGACTTCAACCTCGAGACCAAGGACGGGGAGTTCGTGGTCTTCGTCGGCCCCTCGGGGTGCGGCAAGACCACCACCCTCCGGATGATCGCGGGGCTCGAGGAGGTCAGCGAGGGCAACATCTACATCGGCGACCGGCTGGTGAACGACGTCCCCCCGAAAGACCGCGACATCGCCATGGTCTTCCAGAACTACGCCCTCTACCCCCACATGAACGTCTACGACAACATGGCCTTCGGCCTCCGCCTCCGGCGGGTGCCCCGCGACGAGATCGACCGCCGGGTCAAGGAGGCGGCGAAGATCCTGAAGATCGAGCACCTCTTGAAGCGCAAGCCCCGCGAGCTCTCCGGCGGCCAGCGCCAGCGGGTCGCGCTTGGACGGGCGATCGTCCGCGAACCCCAGGTCTTCCTCATGGACGAGCCCCTAAGCAACCTGGACGCGAAGCTCCGGGTGGAGATGCGGGCCGAGATCTCTAAGCTCCACCGCCGCCTCGGCGTCACCACGATCTACGTCACCCACGACCAGATCGAGGCCATGACCATGGGCGAGCGCATCGTGGTGATGAAGGACGGCGAGATCCAGCAGATCGACACCCCCCTGAACCTCTACGACTTCCCGGTGAACAAGTTCGTCGCCGGCTTCATCGGCAGCCCCTCGATGAACTTCATCGAGGTCCACGTGGTCGAGGAAGGGGGCGCGATCTACCTGGTGCGCGAGGGGGTCCGGATCCGCGCCAACGCCAAGATGGCCAAGGAGCTCAAGGAACAGGGCTACGTGGGCAAGCGGGTCTGGCTCGGCGTCCGCCCCGAGCACCTCGAGCTCAAGGGCTACCACACCGTGGAGCACGAGGAGAACACCCTGGTGGGCGAGGTGGAGATCGTCGAGCCGCTCGGTGCCGATACCGAGATCCACGTCAACGTGGACGGGGCGCTCGTCACCGCCCGCCTCGAGGGCCACATCCCCGTCAAGGTCGGGGAGAAGGTCGAGCTGGTGGTAAACCGGGACCGGTTGCATGCCTTCGACGTCGAAACCGAAAAGGCCATCGCGCACGCGCAAGAAGCGAGCGAAGTCCCCGCCTAACGCTCGCGGCAGCCTGCGGGCGCAGCTCGCGGTCACCGTCGCCGCGCTCGCCTTTACCCCCATCGCGTCGGTGACCGCCGCCCTTTGGCTGATCGCCCCCGAGGCCCGGCCCCAGCTCACCTGGCCGGTGGCGGCGGCGCTCAGCCTCACTTTGCTGATCGCGGTAGGGGTCGGCTACGGTCTCTCGCGGCGCATCCTCGCCCCCCTCGACGCGCTCGAACGCGACATGCGCTACCTCAAGGTCAGCCAGCGCTCGATCGGCGACCTCTACCTGCCCCCGGTCGAGCAGCCCCTGCCCCGGGAGGTCGCCATCCTGCGCGAGCGCTTCGAGGAGCTGCTCGAGCACCTCCGGCAGGCCGCCGAGGAGCGCGAGCTCTTCATCGCCGCCATGGCCCACGACCTCAAGACCCCGATCCTGGGCGCCCTGCGGGCCCTCGACTACCTGGCCGAGGCCGACGACATCGGCCGGGAGAACCGGGTGCAGATGCTCCGCCAGATCGAGATCGAAATGCAGCGGGTCTACCGCCTCCTCGAAAACCTCCTCGCCGCCAGCCGGATCGAGTCCCTAAAGCCCAAGGCCGAGCCCACCGACCTCCGGGAGCTGGCGGAGGCGCTCCGGCTCCGCCACCTGCCCCGGGCCAGCCAGCGCCGGGTGGTGATCCGGGTCGAGGGCAAGGGCCGGGCCAAGGTGGACCGCGACATGCTCGAGCGCGCCCTGGACAACCTGATCGACAACGCCATCCGCTTCGCCCGCTCCCGGGTGCTTATCCGCGTCGGCGACGGCTGGGTCGAGGTCGCCGACGACGGCCCCGGGCTGCCCGGCAGCGTGGACAGCCTGACCAAGCCCTACCGCTCGAGCCGCTACCAGGGGGTCCGCTCGGGCTCGGCCGGACTCGGCCTCTACATCGCCCGGCGCGTGGCCGAGATCCACCACGGGCGGCTCCTCGCCTGCCAGAGCCCGCTCGGCGGGGCCTGCCTGCGGCTCGAGGCGCACTACGACCCCCACACCGTATACGAGACGATGGAGACGATTTGGTAAGCTACAAACAAGGGTATTGGAGGCGAAAATGCGGCTGCTGATTGTCGACGACCATCCCCTCTTTCGCGTGGGGCTCAAGGCCATGCTCGAGCGCCAGGGCTTCAAGGTGGTCGGCGAGGCCTCAAACGGCCGCGAGGCCGTGAAGAAAGCGCTCACCCTGACCATTGACGCCGTACTGCTCGACATCAAGATGCCCGACATGGACGGGATCGAGGCCGCCCGCGAACTCCGCCGTCGTGGGTTCGAGGGTTCCATCGTCATGCTCACCACCTTCACCGAGCCGGCGCTTCAGGTGGAGGCGGCCCGGGCCGGCGCCAACGCCTTCCTCTCCAAGGAGGCGAGCCCCCTCGAGGTCGCCGAGGTCCTGGAGGCGCTGAAGGCGGGGCGGATGCGGCGCTTCGAGCCCCCGCCGCTCCCCGACCTCACCGCTCGGGAGCTCGAGGTCCTGCGCCTCCTCGCCGAGGGGCTCTCCTCCAAGCAGATCGCGATGCGCCTCGACCTGAGCCCCGAGACCGTGCGCGACTACACCAAGAAGCTCTACCTGAAGCTCGACGCCCACGGCCGGGTGGAGGCGCTCGAGCACGCCCGCCGGCTGGGCCTGATCTAGTAGAGGAACTCCCGAATGTCGTAGCGGGCCGCCCGGAGCCCGAGGGCCCGGATCGCCCCGGCGAAGCGATTGAGCTCGGCCTCGATCTCGGCCTCGGAAAGGGGCCGGATGCCCTCGGCCTCGCGCCGCTCGCGGTAGACCGAGCGGGGGTCCTCGACGAAGGGCGAGAGGAAGACGAGGTCGCGAGGGGCAAGCGGCATCGCCCGGAGCGCGGCCAGGGTGTCCTCGAAGTGGGGCTCGCGGTAGCGCTCGCCTCCGGCCCCCACCATCACGATCAGCCCCACGAAGAGCCCCGCCGCCTTGAGGGTCCGCACGAAGCCGACGAGCTCTTTTTGGCTCCCGGGCTTATGCAACCAAGCGAGCAGGGGGTCGTGGCCCGTCTCCATGCCCACGTAGACCCCTTTGAGCCCCGCCTCCTTGAGCGCGCGCCAAAAGACCTCCTCGCGGCGCTCCCCGGAGTAGAGGTCGATGAAGCCGTAGACCGGGCGGCCGGGAAAGGTCGCCCGGGCCGCCTCCAGGACGGGGAGGAGCCGGGAGGCCGAGAGCGCGAGCGCGTTGCCGTCGGCGAGGAAGACATCCCTCCGCAAAAGGGCGTTCTTGCCCAGGAAGTCCCGCACCGCCCGGGCGTGCTCGGCGAAGGCCTCCGGGGTCTTGGCCGAAAACGGCCGCCCTGAGTAGAAGCTGCAAAAGGTGCAGCGGTTCCAGGTGCAGCCCTCGGTGGCCTGGAGGACGACGGTGAAGTAGCGGTCCGGGGGGAGGATGGCGATCGGCTTGTAGACGCGGTCAAAGCGCTCCTTCTCGGCGAGGAGCCGCTCCGGGGTCCACTCGAGAATACGCAAAAGACGGGATCGGGCCTCGCCTCGCGCCCCCTCGAGCCGGGCCGCGGCCACCTCCCGGGCGCGCCCGAAGACCTCCCGGGCCTTGGCCCTCGGGACCCGAAAGCGCCGCCTCCTGCCCCTCTCCCGCGTCCGCGCGTGAACGCTGGAGTCGAGGGCGCGCTTATAGAGCACCCCGTCCTCGAAGTAGGTGAGCAGCCGGCCCTCGAGGTCGAAGCTGGCCACCCGCCCCTCGTGCACCGCGAGCGTCGAGGCGGGGTGGAGGACGAGGGTATCCGGGGCCCGCGCCACGGGGGTCATGCTACCCTGGGCGCATGGGGCAGGCGGCGGTGCGGACCGCCCTGGCCGAGCTCGAGGCCCGCTTCGGGCCAATGGAACCCCTGGGCACCGGGCACGAGGCCCGGGTTTTCAAGAGCGGCCCCCTCGTCTACAAGGTCTACCGGCCGAGGGAGCGGGAACTCGCCTTCCTGGAGGCGAAGAACCTCGCCCGGGCGGGCTTCGGCGAGCGGGTGCGGGAGGTCGTCGTCCTCCAAAGCGGCCACGGCGTGCTGGTGCTCGAGTACTTCCCCGGCCGCCCCTTCTGCCCGGACTGCCTCGACGACCGCGCCCTGGCGAGCCTCTCGGGCCTCCTCCTCCGGCTCCACCGCCTGCCCGAGGCGGGGACGGTGGAGCTCGCTGAGCTCGAGGACCGCATCGCGCGCTTCGAGCGGGAGCTCGGCGGGCTCAAGGCCGCCCGCCCGGTCTTCCAGGCGGTGCGCGCGCGGCTCGACCGGCTGGCCGGGACCCGCCATTCCTTCGGCCACGGCGACCTCTGGGCCGGGAACGTCCTCGTCGCCGAGGACGGCCGGGTCTTCGTGGTGGACTGGGCCCGCGCCGGGCCCCTCGACGCCGCCCGGGACCTGGCCATCCTGAAGACCGGAAGCCTCGACCTTTTGGGGCCGGAGCGGGCGCTCGCGGTGCTCGCCCGGATCGTGCGCCAGTACCCCGAGCCCGAGGAGGTCTGGTCGCGGCTCGCCTTCTGGATCCCGCTCACCTACCTGCACGACCTCTTCTGGTTCAAGACCAAGGCGCCGGCGGGGTTCGAGGCCGCGATCCAGGAAAAGC
>JALVVO010000161.1 GCA_027023345.1 Thermaceae bacterium | reverse complement strand
GGCGTGGAGCCCGAAGACGCCGGCCAGGAAAAGGAAAAAGCCCAAGGCGGCGGCGGGCGTGAGCAAGAGCCCGGCGCCGAGGCAAACAAGCCCCATCCCCGCCCCCGCGCCAAAGCGCCCGGCCAGGAAGGGGCCAAAGAGCCCCCCGAGGTAGGCGAGGTAGAAGGCCCCGATCCCGCCGAGGTCCACGCCCGCGGCCTCGAGGCGGTAGGGCAGGAGGTTCGCCAGGAAGAGGTTGGAAAAGAGCAGGACCCCGCCCACCAGCATCGCCCTCGCCGGCCGGGGCCGCTCAGGTCGGGGCGGGGCGGGCAGGCGGCCGCGCCGGAAGAAGGGCAGGAGCAAGAGGGGCAGGCCGCCGAGCAGAAGCAGCGCAGGCCGGACCCCGAGCCGCTCGGTGAGCACCCCGGCGGCGCTCCGGCCGAAGGCGCCGCCGAGCGCGTTCAGGGCGACGAAGGCGGCCACCGCCCGGGAGCCTTGAAAGAGCCCCGGCAAAAGCGAGAAGCCGTAGACCGCCACCGCCGATAGGGCGACGCCGACGAGAAAGCGGAGGACGACCCAGGGCCAAAACCCCGGGAGCAGCCCGGCGAGGAGGGAACCCCGCCCACTCCCAAAAGCCCGAGGAAGACCGCCCTCCGGGGAGCCACCTCGGGCGCGAGCAGCCAGGGGCCGAGCACGAGCCCGAGCATCGGCGCCGCCATCCCGAGCCCGGCGGCCCCCGGAGGTACGCCGAGGACCCGCTCGATCGCCGGAAGCAGGGGCTGGGGGGCGTAGAGGGCGGCGTAGACCAGCGCCCCCGAGACGAGCAGGGCCTTTCGCACGGCTCCATCGTAGCCTTGTAGGTGAGGTGCGCGTCCTTTTGCTCGGGGCTCTATTCCTGGGCCTCGCCTTGGCCCAGGCGGTCCACGTGGTGCGGCCGGGCGAGACGCTTTTCTCCCTCGCCCGGCGCTACGGGGTCTCGGTCGAGGCGCTCGCCGTGGTCAACGGGCTTTCGGACCCGAACCGCATCCGGGCGGGCCAAAGGCTCGTGATCCCAAGGCCTTCGGGCTGGCCCGCGGGGCTTAAGCTCGCCCCCTACCCCCTGGTGCAAGGGCACCCGGTTTGGGTGCGGGTCCCCGAGGGGGTGGGCGAGGTCCGGCTCGACGGGGTGCGGGCCCACGTCCTCGCCGGGGCCGCGCTCCTCCCCGTGGGGGCGACGAGCGCGCCCGGGCTCCACGGCCTCTTCCTCGACGAGCGGCGGGTGCCGGTGGCGGTGCTCCCCGGCGGCTACGGCACCCGAAACCTGGTGCTCAAGGGGCAAAAGGCCGGGCTCTTCGACCGCGAGGCCATCCGCCGCGAGCGTGCGGCGATCCTCGCCGCCTGCCGCCAGTCCGCCGGGCCCGCCCGCTGGCGGGGCCCCTGGCAAAACCCGGTGCCGGGCGCCTTGGTCTCCGCCCCCTTCGGCGAGCGCCGGCGCTACAACGGCCGCCCCGGCGGCTACCACGCGGGGATGGACCTCGCCGCCCCGGCGGGCACGCCGGTCCGGGCCCCCGCCCTCGGGCGCGTGGTCCTTGCCGAGGCCTTCAAGGTCCGCGGCAAGACCCTCGTCCTCGCCCACGGGCTCGGGGTCTGCAGCGTCCTCCAGCATCTGGAGGCGATCCTGACTGCCCCGGGCCAGGCGGTCGCCGCCGGCGAGGTCGTGGGGCGGCTGGGCAGCACCGGGCTCTCCACCGGCCCCCACCTCCACCTCGAGGTCCGCGTGCTCGGCGTGCCCCAGGACCCGAGGGCGTTCTTCGAGGGGATCCCATGAGGGCGATCTCGGTCGCGCTCCCCCTGGCCATCGAGCCCCTCTCCTACCTGCCCCCCCACGGCGAGGCGCCGAGGGTCGGCTACCGGGTGGCGGTGCCCTTTCGCAAGGGGGTCCGGGTGGGGCTGGTGGTGGGCGAGGAGGAAACCCCCCACGCCCACGCCCTCCGCCACGCCATCGGCTACCTCGACGCGGAGCCCTTCCTGGACGCGGCGGGCCTTATGCGCCTTCACCGGGCCGCCCGCTTCCTCTTTGCCCCCCTGGGGCAGGTGGTCGCCGACTTCCTGCCCTTCCTCGAACCGCCCCTTTCCCACGAGGTCCGGCTCCTGGAGGGCGCGAGCCCCGAGGGCCTGGACCCGAGGACGCGGGCCCGCCTCAAGGCGTGGCGCCCCGCCCGCGAGTACCCGAGCGACCTCCTTGACGCCCTAAGGGAGGGCGGGGTGCTCGAGGAACGCGTTCGGGAGGCGCTCCCCGAGCGGAGCGTCCTGGTGCCGGTCCGCCCCCCCGACCGGGGCCTCGGCCCCCGGGCCGCCGAAGCCCTCCGGGTCCTCTGGCAGC
>JALVVO010000160.1 GCA_027023345.1 Thermaceae bacterium | reverse complement strand
GGTCGCGCTCGCCGACGTCGCCGTCTTCACCGAGGAGGATAGCCGCGGCGAGCCCACCGAACGGATCCTCGCCGAGCTCGCCGCCGGGGCCGAAGGGGGCGGAGCCGAGGTGCACCTCGAGCCCGACCGGCGGGAAGCGATCCGCCTCGCCGCCCGCCTTGCGCGCCCCGGCGACACCGTGCTCTTTGCCGGCAAGGGGCACGAGCGCACCTTGGAGCGGGCAAGGGAGGTCCTCCCCTGGGACGAGGCTGCCGAGGTGCGCCGGGCCTTTGGGCTAGAATCAGCGTAAGTGCGGGAACGCCTCTACCGAACCCTGGAGCGGCTCGAGGCCGGCATCTACCTCTCCGCCGGGCTCTTGCTCGCGGCCGCCGCCGCGCTGATCCTCGTCTTCTCCGCCTGGGAGGGACTCCTCGCCGTCGTGCACGGCGACTACCCCGCCGGCATCATCCACCTGCTCGACCGGGTCCTCCTCGCCCTCATGCTCGCCGAGGTGATCTACACCGTGGTCCGCTTCGCCCGCGAGGGCACGATCGAGGCCGAGCCCTTCCTCATCATCGGCATCATCGCGAGCGTCCGGAGGCTCCTCGTTATCACCGCCGAGGGAGTGGCCGAGTTCGACCTCCAAAGCCCCAAGTTCCTCGCCCTGCTCGCCGAGCTCGGCCTGCTCTCGGTGGCGGTCCTGCTCTTCGCCCTGGCAATCTTTTTCATCCGCCGCGCCCCCGCCCGCGTAGACTAGTCGAGATGAACCGCGACGAACTCGTCCGTTGGCTCGACGCCTACCTGAAGATCGGCGAGATCCCCGACGCGAGCCTAAACGGGCTCCAGGTGGAGGGCGCCCCCGAGGTGAAGCGGGTGGGGGCCGCCGTGGACGCAAGCCTTAAGACCTTCGAGGACGCCATCGCCCAGGGGGTGGACTTCCTGATTGTCCACCACGGGCTCTTCTGGGGCGAGGAGAAACCCGTGGTCGGCCCCTTGAAACGGCGCCTCGCCCGGCTCTTCGAGGGGAACGTGAACCTCTACGCCGCCCACCTGCCGCTCGACGTGCACCCCGAGGTGGGCAACAACGCGGTGCTGGCCCGGGCGCTGGGCCTTTCCGAGCTCGCCCCCTTCGGCGCCTACCGGGGCACGGCGATCGGGCTCCAAGGCGTCTTCCCCACCGCCCAGCGGCTCCACGACGTCGCCGACCTCCTCGGCCGCCTCACCGGCATGCAGGCCCTCGTCCACCAGGGGGGGTCGGACCTGGTCAAGCGCGCGGCCGTGGTGACCGGCTCGGGCTCCTCCTTCATCGCCGAGGCCGCCCGTGAGGGAATCGAGCTCCTGATCACCGGCGAGCCCAAGCACGCCGCCTTCCACGAGCCCTTCGAGTGGGGCATCAACGTGATCTACGCCGGCCACTACGACACCGAGACCTTCGGCGTGAAGGCGCTCGCGGAGAAGCTCGAGGCCGAGTTCGGCCTCCCCTGGGTCTTCCTCGACCACCCGACCGGGCTATGAAGAAGGGGTTCTTCGTAAGCCTCGAGGGCCCCGAGGGCGCGGGCAAGACCACCCTGGCGAGAAGGCTCGCCGACTGGTTCGCCGAGCGGGGGGCCGAGGTCGTGCTCACCCGGGAGCCCGGCGGCACCGAGCTCGGCGCCGCCGTCCGCGAGCTCTTGCTAGCGCGCCCCATGGAGCCCGAGTGCGAGTTCCTCCTCTACCTCGCCGACCGGGCCGAGCACACCCGGCGGGTCATCCGCCCGGCGCTCCTCGCCGGCAAGGTGGTGATCGCCGACCGGTTCGCCGACTCCTCCTACGCCTACCAGGGCTTCGGCCGCGGGCTCTCCCTCGCCTGGATGCGGGCCGCGACCGAGGGGGCCACCGGCGGGCTCGTCCCCGACCTGACCCTGCTTTTAGACCTCGACCCCGAGGAGGGGCTCAGGCGGAGCGGCCGCACCGACCGCCTGGAACGGGAGGCGCTCGACTTCCACCGGCGGGTACGGGAGGGCTACCTCGCCCTCGCCGAGGCCGAACCCGAGCGCTTCCGGGTCATCGACGCGAGCCGGCCGCTCGAGCGCGTCTGGCGCTCGGTGGAAAGGGCGGTGGAAAAGGCGTGGTCCGCCTGACCGCCTTCGTGCTGGCGGTGTCGCTGGCGCTCGCCGTGCTGGAGGCGGAGCAGGGGGATTGCGGGCGGTCGGTGCCCTTCCTCCGGCAGTTTCTCGGATCCGAGAAGGGCGCCCGGCTGGCGGAGGGGCCGGAGCCCTGGCTGGCCCTGGCGCGTTGCCTCACCGCCGAGGGCGACCTCTCCGGGGCCGCCTGGGCGGCGAGGGAGGCCAGCGGGCGGAGCCCCTCCGTCGACGAGTCGCGCTACGCCCTGTGG
>JALVVO010000159.1 GCA_027023345.1 Thermaceae bacterium | reverse complement strand
ACCCCCATCCCCTGCACCACCCAGTACGTGAACTACTTTGGCTTCGTCACCATCCCCTTCATGGCGCTGGTTGCGTTCGCGCTGATCACCGCCGCGCTCCTTGCCCTCCCCCGAAAAAGCGAATAAACTGGCGCCCAACCTGGGTTTCTCAGCACGCGACGGGCGAACGCCGTACCCCTGGAGGGAGGGATGCAGGATGTGCGCACCCAACGTAATGGCAAAGGTTCAGGCCGAGGTGAGCCGCCGCAAGTTCTTGGGGCTTGCCGCCGGGCTGGCGGCGGCCGGCGTCGTCCGCGCCTCGGGGCACGAAAAGCCGAAACCCGCCGCCTTCACCCACGTGCAGGACCTCACCCACGTCCTGCGGCACGACTTCCCCATCTGGCCCGGGGAGGACGAGCGCAAGCTCAAGACCCAGACGATCTACACGGTCAAGGAGAACGGCTTCTTCCTGCGCACCGTCACCTACTCCGAGCACCACGGTACCCACATGGACGCCCCCGCCCACTTCGCCGAGGGCGGCGCCACCGCCGAGCGTCTCGACGCCGCGAACCTCTTCGCCCCGCTCGCGGTCATCCACATCCACGACCGGGCGGCCAAGGACCCGGACGCCTGGGTCACGCCGGACGACATCCTGGCCTGGGAAAAGCAATACGGCCCCCTGCCCAAGGGCGCCTTCGTCGCCATGCACTCGGGCTGGGAGCGGTTCGTGAACGACCAGGAGAAGTTCCGGAACATGGACGCCTCCGGCACCATGCACTTCCCCGGCTTCTCCCCCGACGCCGCCGCCATGCTGACCGAGGAGCGGGAGATCGTCGGCATCGGGGTGGACACCCTGAGCCTCGACTTCGGCGCCTCCAAGGACTTCAAGGTCCACCTCACCGTGCTGCCCGCGGGCAAGTACGGCATTGAAAACCTCGCCAACCTGGCCAAGGTCCCGCCCGCCGGCGCCTACGTCTTCATCGGCGGGCCCAAGGTGGAAGGGGCCTCGGGCGGGCCCACGCGGGCGATCGCGGTCTGGTAGGCGAAAGGCCCCCGCGAGCGCGGGGGCCTTCCCTTTTGGGGAAGCGTCAGGCGGGCTCGAGCACAGGGGCGAGCCCCTTCTTGGCCGCCGCCGCGATCTGGCAGAGCCGGCGCTCGGTGAGCGGCCGCCCCTCGTAGGCGAGTCCCTCCTCCTCCAGGTGGAGGTGCAGGTAAACGTGCGCCTTCACGACCCGCACCTCGATCCCCCGATCGCGGGCCCAGGGCGGGCTGACCGAAGCGATGAGAAAGCGCTCGCCGGTCTCGGGAAAGGCGAGGGACGCGCTCATCACGGTGGTGGGGAGCCGGAGCTCCCGGTGCAACCGGTAGATCGCGTCGGGGAAGTGGGCCTCCACCACGGACTCGGCGCCGAGCTCCCGGGCGCAGGTCCGCATCCAGCCGAGCAACTCCTCCCAGGCCGAATAGAGCCGGTCCATGGCCCCATGGTAACCGAGGGAAGAGGGCTAGGCGTCCCGGCTCCCTAAACTAAGGGCGATGAAGCTTTTGGACCTCCCGCCCCTGCCCGAGGCCCCCGGGGTCTACCTCTTCAAGCACGGGGGCGAGGTCCGCTACGTGGGGAAGGCCAAGAACCTAAAGGCCCGCGTCACCAGCTACTTCCACGCCACCGGCAAGCCCGCCGAGATCGCTGCCGAGGCCGATGGCCTCGAGTTCATCGTCACCCGCGACGAGGTCGAGGCGCTGCTCCTCGAGGCCAACCTGATCAAGGCCCACCGCCCCTTCCACAACATCCTGCTCAAGGACGACAAGCACTACCCCTTCTTGAAGCTCACGAACGAGCCCTTCCCCATGCTCCAGGTGGTGCGCCGGGTCAAGGACGACGGCGCCCGGTACTGGGGCCCCTTCCCGAACGCGGGGGCGGTGCGGCGGATCAAGGCCTTCGTGGACCGCACCTTCCCCCTCCGCAAGAACTCGGGCTCGCCGATGCGGAAGCGGAAGGCCCCCTGCCTGAACTACGCCATGGGCCGGTGTCTGGCGCCCTGCGCGGGCCTCGCCGACCCCGAGGCCTACGCCCGGGTGGCGCGGCAGGTGGAGAAGGTCCTCTCCGGGGAGGTGGACGACCTCCTCGAGGAACTCAAGCGGGAGATGGCCGAGGCCGCCCAAAACCTCCACTTCGAGCGCGCCGCCGAGATCCGGGACACGATCCAGGCGCTCGAGGCCTTCTTCGCCACCGAGCAGCAGGCGGTCCTCGGCCGCCGCGAGAACCTCGACTTTCTTGGCCTCGCCCGCGCCGGCGGCTACGCCGCGGTCCAGCTCTTCCAGCTCCGGAGCGGGCGGATCCTCGGGCGGGTGTCGCGCTTCGTCGAGGGGGTCGGGGGAAAGAGTGA
>JALVVO010000158.1 GCA_027023345.1 Thermaceae bacterium | reverse complement strand
GGGCGGGTGCGCGTGGGTCTTGACCACGTAGGGGCCGGCCCGGTAGACCCGGGCGATGTCCCCGCCCGCGAGCGGCACGGGCTTTTGGGCAGGAAGCCCGGCGGCCTTAAGAATCGCCGTTGGGTCCACCGGCGATCCGCTCGATCCAGCGCGCGACGAGGTCCTCGAGCTCGAGGTAGGTCTCCTCGCAGGCGGCCTCGTCGCCCTCCCAGGGGTCGCTCACCTCGCCCCCGCCCCAGGGCTCGGTGATCAGGCGGACCTTCTCCCGCTGCGCGCCGGCCAGGCGCAGCAGGTCCCGCTCCACCTCGCGGTCGGCCGCGAGGATCAGGTCGAAGCGCTCGAAGTCCTCGGGGGCGACCTGGCGGGCGACGTGGTCGAAGTAGGCGCCGTGCTTCTTTAAGACCGCCGCCGCCCGGGGGTCCATCGGCTCCCCCAAGTGCCAGGGGCCGGTGGCGGCGGAGTCGGCCTCAAGGCGTTCCTCGAGGCCCAGCTCCCGCACCCTCTTCCAAAAGATGCCCTCGGCGATCGGGCTGCGGCAGATGTTGCCCAGGCAGACGAAGAGCACGCGGGTCTTCTCCATGCCGCCCATTATTCCCCGAAGGCCTCCCGGAAGGCGCGCTCGACCCCGGCCTCGGCGGCCTTGAGAAAGCGTTGGTAGCGCGAAAGGAAGTCCCGCCCCGCCTCGGTCAGGCGGGTGCCACCGCCGCCCTCGCCGCCGCTTTGGGAGACCGTGAGGGTAAACCCCAGGGCCTTTTCCACCTCGCGGAGCCGGCTCCAGGCGGCCCGGTAGGAAAAGCCCGCCGCCCGCGCCGCCGCCTTCAGGCTCCCGGTCTCCTCGATGGCGAGGAGGAGGCGGAGGGTGCGGGGACCCATCAGGTAGCGCCCGTCCTCGGACTCGAGCCAGAACTTACCCCGCGGACGCACGCCCCCATTATCGCGCGCATAATGGGATCATGGACCTCATCCCGGAGCTTGCCGAACTCTCCAGAAAGACCCCGAGCAAGATCCTCCTGGTGGTGCTCGACGGCGTGGGGGGGCTTCCCCGCGAGGCGGGCGGGCCCACCGAGCTCGCCGCCGCCCGGACGCCGAGCCTCGACCGGCTCGCCGAGCGCTCGGCGCTCGGGCTCTTTACCCCGGTGGCGCCGGGGATCGCCCCCGGCTCGGGGCCGGGGCACCTCGCGATCTTCGGCTACGACCCCCTCCGGTACCGGGTCGGGCGGGGGGTGCTCTCGGCGCTTGGCCTCGGCATCCCGCTCGGGCCCGACGACGTGGCGGTGCGGGGCAACTTCGCCACCTTTAACCCGGACGGCACGGTCAAGGACCGCCGCGCCGGCCGCCCCCCCACCGAGGAAAACCGGCGGGTGATCGAAAAGCTAAAGTCCCGGATCCGGGAGATCGAGGGGGTGCGGATCGAGCTCTACACCGAGAGCGAGCACCGCTTCGTCCTGGTGCTCCGGGGCGAGGGGCTCGGCGAGCGGGTCACCGACACCGACCCCCAGGCCACCGGCGTGCCTCCCCGGCCCGCCGAGCCCGAGGACCCAGGCGACGAGGCGAGCGCGAGGACCGCTAGGATTCTGAACCGCTTCGCCGAGCTCGCCCGCGAGGCGCTCAAGGACGAGCCGGTGATCAACGGGGTGCTCCTCCGCGGGGTTTCGAAGAAGCCGGACTTCCCGAAGCTCCCCGAGGTGGCCAAGGTCCGGGCCGCGGCCATCGCCAGCTACCCCATGTACCGCGGGGTCGCCGAGCTCGTGGGCATGGAGGCGCTCGAGCTCAGCGACTTCGAGGAGGACCCCGACCGGCCGAGGGCGAAGCTCGAGGCCCTGCGGTCGGCCTGGGCGGACTACGACTTCTTCTACCTGCACTTCAAAAAGACCGACTCCAAGGGCGAGGACGGCGATTTCGAGGGCAAGGTCGAGCGGATCGAGCTCTTCGACGCCCTGCTCCCCGAGCTGCTCGGGCTCGATCCCGACGTCCTCCTCATCACCGGCGACCACTCGACGCCGGCGGTTTTTAAGGCCCACTCCTGGCACCCGGTGCCGGTGCTCCTTCGGGCCCCTTACCTCCGGAACGACGCCGCCCGCCGCTTCACCGAGGACGAGGCCGCCCGGGGCTCGCTCGGGCACCTGGTGGGGCCCGTGCTCTTGCCCCTCATGCTCGCCCACGCGGGCAAGCTGCAGAAGTACGGGGCCTAGGGCTTTTGGCTGAGGGGGGCGGCCTCGGGGCCGACCAGGTAGATCGCCCCCCAGGGCTTGTAGGTGCTCTCGAAGGCTTCCCGGACGACGCGGCCGTCGGCGTAGCGGACCACCCGGCGCACCACCACCTTGGCCCCGGGCGCGGGCCAGTCCACCTGCTTGCGCGTTCCCGGGGGGAGGGTCT
>JALVVO010000157.1 GCA_027023345.1 Thermaceae bacterium | reverse complement strand
GGTGACCGGGGACCGACGCCGGGCTTCTCCCGGGGCGGGCTACGAAGTGGTCTACGCTGCGGTAGACGCCTATAGCCGCCTGGCCTACGTGGAGGTGAAGGGGGACGAGCGAAAGGAGAGCGCGGTGAGCTTTCTGTTCTCGGCGCTGCGCCATTACCGGCGCCTGGGCGTTCGGATTCGAGCGGTAATGACCGATAACGCGCCGATGTTTCGGTCGAGGAAGTTTAGGCGTCTACTCAAGCGTCTGGGGATTCGCCACCGATTGACTCCGCCCTACACGCCCCGGGTGAACGGGAAGGTGGAGCGGTTCATTCGCACGCTCCTCAACGAGTGGGCGTATGCCCACGCTTACGCGAGCTCAGAGGAGCGGAACGCCCACCTGCCCGAGTGGCTCCACTTCTACAACTGGCACCGGCCGCACACCAGCTTGGGCAACCGAGCACCCATCTCACGTTTGGGGCTTAGTGTGAACAACATGGTGAGACTGCGCAGCTAGGGGACCCAGGCGAGGCCGAAGGCCTCGAGCCCGACGTCCTTCTTGTAGGGCCTGAGCTCGAGGGGGCGAACCTCCTCGGCGAGCGAGAGCCAGCGCTCCCGGATCGCATCGGCCTCGTCGGCGAGCTCCTCCTCGAGCGCCTGGATCTCTTCCTCGAGCCTCTGGATCTCGGCCCGGGACTCCTCCACCTCCTCCGCCGCCCGGGCGCGCATCCGCCTTTTCGCGAGGGCGGCGGTCACCGAGCGGCGGCGGCCGCCGAAGAGGGCGAGCACGGTCTCGAGGTAGCCGCCCATCTCCTCGAGCTTGCGGCGCCCCAGCTCGGCCTCGTCCTCGGCGAGCTCGCGACGCTCCCGCTCAAGCCGCCTTTGCAAGGAGGCGATCCTCCGTTGGTACTTCTTCTCGAGCTTCTTGGTTTCCTCCTGGGCCCGAAAGCGCGCCTCCCGCCGCGCCCGCTTTAAGAACGCCTCCTTCGACTCGCCGGGGTTCGAGGCGAGGTCCAGCGCCTCGTTCACCCAGATCGTGACCTTGGCGTTTTGGTAGACCCAGTCCCGGAAGGCCCGCTCGAGCCGTTTCATCGCCTGGGCGTCTTGAAAGACCGCGGGGAGGGGGGCGTAGCGAGCGTTGGCGGGCGGCCGGTCGGGGAGGTCCTCCCTCGGCTCGACGACGAACGCCTCCCAAGGGACGAGTCCCTTCAGTTCCTCCGGGGACACCAGGACCGCCACCTCGCCGCTTGTGTGGACGCCGTACTTCTTGCGGGAAACCCGGTACTCCGCCTGGGCAAAGAGCCGAGGATAGAGCGTGCCCTCGCCGAAGAAGTACTCCTCCAGCCAGGCGGGGACCGCCGGGCGGTCGGGAAGGGCCTCGGCCGCCTCGGCGGCAAGCGGCGCCGTTTCGGTTTCCTTGCCCTCCTCGTAGCGCGCCCCCACCAGGGCGTTGAGCTCGGGGATCCGCTCCTTGCCCAGGGGGCCCGCCAGGTAGTTCATCACCCAGCGGGTGGAAAAGAGCCTCGGTGCGCCCTCGTGGACGTTCTTGACCACGAAGACCCGTTTATCGAGCGCCGAGATCCGCCGGTCGAGCTCGGCGCGCTCGAGCCCCCCGGCGAGGCTCTCGAGGCCGTCGAGGAGCCGTTCCTTGTCCCGCTCGGTCTGAAGCCGGCCGACGAACCAGGTGCCGGCGTTGGAGAGCGCCTTGTAGTCGAGGTCCACGGGGTTCTGGGTGGCGAGCACGAGGCCCACCCCGAAGGCCCGGGCCTGCTTCAAGAGCCGGAGGAGCGGGGGCTTACTGGGCGGGCGCCGGGTCGGGGGCAGGTAGCCGTAGACCTCGTCGAAGTAGAGGAGGGCGCGGAGCCGCTCGGTGCCGCTTTGCCGGAGGGTCCAGGCGAGGAGCTCGCCGAGCAGGAGGGTGACGAAGAACATCCGCTCGGCGTCGTCGAGGTGGGCGAGGTAGACCACCGCGTGGCGCGGCCTCCCGGAGCCGTCGTAGAGCAGGCGGTCCATGGAAAGGGGCACGCCCTGGGTCCAAAGGGCGAACCCCGGCGAGGCGAGGAGGCCGTTGAGCCTCAGGGCGAGCTCGGTGCGCTCGCGCTCGGGGAAGAAGGCCTCGAGGTCGAAGACCCCGAGCCGCGCAAAGGGCGGGCGCTGGACGCGGAGGATGAGTTTCTCCAGGCTGAGGTCCTCGCCCTTTTCCCAGGCGTCGAGCAGGATGCGGGAGACGAGGATGTGCTCCCGGTCCTGGACGGGGTCGAGGTCGGAGAGCCCCGCGAGGCTCAAGATCGCCGAGGCGGTGGCCGCCACCCGGTCGGCGAGGGCCTCGGGGTCGAGGCCCCCAGGCGCCTTAAGCGAGGCCAGGATCGAGATCGGGATCCCGGCGGAGGAGCCCGGGGTGTAGACCGCGTAGCCCACCCGCTCGAGCTCCTGGATCTCGGCCTCGCCGAGGCCGTCCCGCGCCAGGCCCTTTCGCCAAAGCGCGGCCTTCTCCTCGGCCAGCGCCTCCCGGGAAATCCCCCGGCGGCGGGCCTCCTCGGCGCTCACCCAGGGGAGGAAGTCCTCGGGCCGGAGCTTGGGAAAGTGCAAGAGGAGGTTGGTGAGGTCGCCCTTCGGGTCGAGCACGAGGGCGGGGATCTCCCGCCGGGCCGCCTCCTCGAGGAGGCCGATCCCGAGCCCGGTCTTCCCGGAGCCGGTCATGCCCAGGATCACCGCGTGGGTGACGAGGTCGTCGGGGTCGTAGAGGTAGCGCGACCCGTCCTCCCGTAGCCTGCCTAGATAGAAGCCTTCCCGCATGGGTCCATCCTAAGCCGCGCGCCGGTTTACCCCCCGTTTACCCCTGGGGGGCAGACTGGGGGCGCTATGAAAGGAACCAAGCTCATCCAAACCACCCTGTTGGCCCTCGGTTTCTCGGTCTTCGCGCTGGCGGCGGCGAGCCCCGCCCCCACCCGCCCCCCCGAGGTGGTCGAGGTCGTCCAGAGCGGGAGCGTGGTGGTCTTCCTCGACGCCGACGGCAACCCCATCTGGTCCTCCGACCTTGGGACAAAGCCCGAAGAGGCGCTGCTTCAGGCCGCGGCCTCGGTCGCGATCTACGACGCCGAGGGGAACCTGATCGCCACCTACCCCCTCACCCAACTCGGCGACAAGGTCCTCGTCGAGCTCCCGGACGGCACCCTGGCGCCGGCCAAGCAGATCGCGAAGCTCGCCTACAAGACCGCCCACGAGGAGGAGGCCTACGAGCACGCCGAGCGCCACCAAGAGAAGCATCAGTACTGGGAAAAGGAAGAGCACGAGGAGAAGCACGCCTACAAAGAAAAGCACGAGGATAAGCAAAAGCACGAGGATAAGAAGGAGAGTAAGAAGGAGCACCACGAGAAGAAGGCTAAGCACGGCGAGGAAGACGACTAACCCCCTCACCCCCGCTCTCCGGGCCGGGGCGCGTCCCCGGCCCGTATGCTTTTTTCGTGACGCCCTTCGCCCTTGGGTTCTTGAAGGCCGTGTTCTGGGCCCTCCCGCTCCTTCTCGGATACCTCGCGGGCCGGACCCCGAGAGCCCGGGTGCGAAGGGGGCTCCTCGTCGCCGGGGGCCTCCTCGCCCTCTTCGTGCGGCCTTTCGGGCTCGGCTTCGCGCTGCTCCTTTTGGGCTTTCTCCTCGGGCTGATCCCTAGCGGCTCATCCCCCGGAGCAGCCAAAGACCGATCGCCAGGAAGATGAGGTTCGGCCCCCAGGCGGCGAGCACGGGGTCGAGTTTGCCCCCGAGCGCCAGGATCTTGCCGGCGGTCATCAGGAAGTAGTAGAGGATGGTGACCGCCAGCGAGTAGCCGAAGGCGAGGCTGGTGCTCGCCGCCTTCCGAACCGCGAGGGGGAGGGCGAAGATCACCACCACCAGGTTGGCAAAGGGGAGCGCGAGGTTCGCGTGCATCATCACCAGCGCCTCGGCCCGGTCGCGGGGGCCGGCGCCGGGGGCGAAGGCGCGGCGGGCCCAGTAGCTGATGCTGTGGGTGTCGCCCCAGAGCTCGCCGGCGTTCTGCACCAGGATCTCCTCCCGGGTGCGGGGGAGCTTGAGCACGAGCCGCTCGCCCTTGCTCTGCGCCCGGAGCAGGGCGCGGAGGGTGGACTCGGGGTCGGCGGGCCGGTCGAGGGCGGCGAGGTCGAGCCCGAGGACCCGGTAGTTCCAGAGGACAAGGCGGTTATCCTTCATCCGCCCGCGCTCGGCGAGGACCACGGTGAGAGCGTCGCCGGACCAGCGCTCGAGCCGGACCTCGAGCATCTCCCCGGCGCGGTAGTCGTAGTCGCCGAAGAAAAGGCGGTAGGGGCCGACCTCCACCGCCTGGCCGACGAGCCGAGAGAGCCCCCGTCCCCTTGTTGCGAGCTCGTCCCACCAGATCTGGGTGACCCGGGCGTTCGCCCGCGGCACCACGTACTCGGCGAGGTAGAGGGTGAAGCCGGTGGCGAGGAGGGCGAGGACGAAGACCCAGCGGGCCACCCGGAGCAAGGGGATTCCGCCGGCCCGCATCACCAGGAGCTCGTTCTCCCGGGAGAGCCGGCCGAAGGCGAGGAGCACGGCGAGGAGGAGGGCGACCGGGAGCGTCTGGTTGATCACCAAGGGAATCTGGTAGAAGAGCCACTTCAGGATGCCGAAGAAGGGAAAGCCCACCACCCACTTGGCCTGGCCCAGAAGGTTCGAGATGAGGAGCAAAAAGACGTAGACGACGAGGCCGAATACGAGCGGGGGAAAGAGCTCCTTCAGGACGTAGCGGTCGATCCGGGTCACGGCAGGGCCACTCCCATCGTCAACGCAAACCCCTCGGTCTCGCCGGGCCAGGGCTCGGCCAGGTAGCGCGCCCCGAGCCGGTAGACGAGGCAACCGTCGGCGTAAGCCACCTCAAGGCCAAGCCGGGAGAGCCGGCCCAAGCCGAAATCGTACCCAAGTCGGGGGCTCACCGAAAGCCCCCCCGGCCCTGGATCCGGCGCGCGGTAGGCAAGGACGAGTTCCTGCCGGTCCGAAAGCCGCCCAAAACCGACGCGGGCCTGGGCTTCAAAGGGGCCGCGGTGGGCGAGCTCTAGCCAGGACTGCTCGCTCGCGGGATGGAGGGCGTAAGTCAGGGAAAAAGCCCCGTAGGTTGCCCTGAAGCGAAGCCGCTCGGCCTCGACGAGGTTAGCCCAAAAGCCCGTGGGCTCCCCCAGGCGGGCGGTGCCCGAAAGCCAGAGGCGAACCGGGCCGAGCCTCCCCTCCGCCCGGCCGCCGAACGCCGCCCAGGGCGCCTCCCCGGGGGCCAGGGCCAGCCGGAGGTAAGGCCGGAGGGCGAAGGGTCCGGCAACGAGCCGCGTCCTCGCGTAGACCCCGGCCGCTACCCCGGCCTCGGCGGGGCTCGAGTAGGCGAGGGCGAAGGGGGCGAGGGGAGCGTCGGGGCGGAGCTCGAGGTAGCCGCGCCCGTCCTCGAAGACCTGGCTCCTCACCCCGGGGGCGCGAAGGTTCAGGGCGAAGGCGTCCGGCCCCACCGCGAGCGAGAAGCCGGCCTCGGGGTCTGAGACGCCAAAGCGAAGCCGGGGACGCCCCCCCCCGATCCCCTCGGCGAGCAGGGTGAACTTCGCGCGCTCGGCCCCGAGGGGCACGCCTTCCTCGAAGAGGGGGAAGCCCTCGACCCCTAGGGTGAGGCCGTCGCCGTAGGCGAGGCGGAGGGGTAGCGCGAGCTTCGGCGGGCGGCGGGCGTCGAGGAGGAGCCGTTCGGGCCGGGCCAGGCAAAGCCCGTAGTAGCGAAGGACGCTTTCCTCGAAGAGGAGCCGGCCCGCCTTCAGGTCGAAGACCGCCCGCCGACCGGAGAGCCCGAGGGCCTCCCCCACCCGGCAGGGGGTCGCCCGGAGGGCCTCGGCCACGAAGCGCTCGCCCACCAGGCGCCCCCGCTCGGCCCAGAAGCGGTAGCCGAAGGCCTCGGCGTAGAGGCCGAAAAGCCCGATCGCCTCGCCCCGGAGCTCGGCCCGCTCCGCTTTGAGCGAAACCCCTTCGCGGGCGAAGCGGGCTTTGAAAAGGACGAGCGCCTCGGCGGTGCCCGAGAGGGTCTGGGCGGCGAAGGCCCAGTCCCGGATCGTGCCCTCCGGGGCCTCGGCCTCGACCCGGCCGGTCTTCTTGTCGAAGCGAAGCTTCTCGGCCTCGAAGGAAAGGCCCTCGCCCTCGAAGCAGGCCCGGGAGAGCTCGAGCACCCCGCCCCGGTAGCGGAGCGCCTCGCCCCCGGCGAGCCCCATCGGGAGCTCGAGGGTGTAAGGCCGCTCCCCGCAAGCGGCGTAGGCCGCGCCCAAAAGCAGGGCGAGGGCGAGGACGCGGCGCAAGGCGCTAGCCCCCGAGGTAGGCGGTAAGCCGAACGTAGATCTCGGCCGGGACCTCGGTCTCGGCCTCGACCTCGCCGTCTTCCTCAAAGCGAAGGAGAAGCCGCGCGTCCGGTCCCTGGCCCTTTAGGGTGATCCCGAGCGCGGGGTCCTGGTAGCGAAACGCCCCCAAAAGGAGGACGAGCCCCTCCCTAGTGTCGGCCACCATCCGCTCGGCCTCGAAGGCCGGAGATGCGCTCTTCACCCCGCCCTCGAGCACGGCGACCCCGTCCTTCAGGTAGAGCACCCCGCGGGGCGCCTCCAGCCCCGAGAGGTGGGGGGAGGAAAACCGCACCCCCTCTTCGAGCACCACGGTCTCGCTGGCGACGTCGTACTCCAGGCGGCCGGCCTCGAAGCGGAGCTTTTCCTGCAGAAGCCGCGCCTTCTTCGCCCGGACGAACGCGCCCTCCTGGTACTCGATGTAGGCGGCCTTGAGCTCGAGCCCCCGCTCGGCGTCCACCAGCCGCCCCCCGTCGGGCAGGGTGGTGACCCCGGTAGCCAGGTCTACTACCTGGTCCCCGGCGGGCTCGACGGTGAAGGCGGCGAAGCTCGCGGCGAGCGCCGGCAGAAGGAGGAGAAAAACCCAAACCCCGCGCATCGTCCCGAGCTTACGCCGCCGGCGTGAGAAACCCTAGAGCCCGAGCAAGACGCGGAAGGCCTCCTGGATCCCCGAGAAGGCCCCCGCCGGCCAGACCCCGAAGAAGAAGGAGAGCCCCGCGAGCACGAAGAGGAGCGAGAGCAGGCTGGGGTTCACGGAGAGCGCCCCCGCCTCCGCCGGGGTCTCCAGGAAGGCCGCCGCCAGCACCCGGAAGTAGTAGTAGTAGCCGAGCACGGTGGTGAGCACCGCGAGCACGAGCGCGAGGTAGAGCCCCGCCTGGGCGGTGGCGGCGAAGACGTAGAGCTTGGCCAAGAACCCCGCGAGCCCGGGCACCCCGGCGAGGGAGAGGAAGGCGACCGCGGCGAGGACGGCGAGCCCCGGCGCCCGCTTAAAAAGCCCCTTCCAGCCCTCGATCGTCGAGGGCACGCCGGCGGCCTCGGCCGCCTCCAGGGCAAAGAACGCCGCGCCCCCGGCGATCAGGTAGGCGACGAGGTAGAACCCGGCCGCGGCGTAGCCGAAATCCCCGCCCACCGCAAGCCCAAGCGCGAGGTAGCCCATGTGGGCGATCGTCGAGTAGGCGAGGAGCCGCTTCAGGTCGGTCTGGGCCAGCGCCCAGAGGTTCCCGAAGACGAATGAGAGAAGCGCGAGGTAAAGGAGCGCCTTCCCGGCGACCTCCGGGGGGCCGAAGGCCCGCACGAAGAGGGCCACAAGCCCGAGCCCCACCGCGATCTTCGGGGCCGAGGCGAGGAAGGCGGCGGCCACCGGCCGCGCCCCCTGGTAGGCGTCGGGCACCCAGGCGTGGAAGGGGACCAGGGCGAGCTTGAACCCGAGCCCCACCAGGCTGAGCAGGAGGCCCACCAGGGCGAGCATCGGCGCGCCCTTTCCAAAGGCCGCCCGGATCGCTCCGAACTCGATGCTGCCGGTGCCGGCATAGACCAGGGCAAAGCCGTAAAGCAGGATCGCCGAGGAGAGCGCCCCGAGCACCAGGTACTTCATCGCCCCCTCGGCGCTCGCCTTCCGGTCGCGGTCGTAGGCGGCGAGGACGTAGGTGGCGTAGGCGGAGAGCTCGAGCCCGAGGAAGAAGAGGAGGAGGTTCCTCGCCCCCACCAGGAGGACGCCCCCGAGCGCCCCCCAGACCAAAAAGGCGAAGAACTCGCCGGGGCCGCCCCAGAGTTCCTCGCTCCGGGCGAGGTTGCCCCAGGCCACGAAGAACCCGGCGGCGGCGAGCAAGAGGGCGGCGAGGGCGGTAAGGGGACCCGCCTCCAGGGAACCGAAGAGCACCGCCCGCTCGCCGAAGGCCACCACCGAGAGCACGGCCACCAGGGCGAAAAGCGCCATCGTCGCCCCGGCGAGCGCCCCCGAGCGCCGGGGAAGGAGCGGCGCCGCCAGGGCGAGGCCAAGCCCGCCGAACGCGAGTACGAGCACGACGACCAGGGTGATCATAGAAGCCCCCTCACGAACGCCAGGAGCGGCTGGATTCCCCCGTCAATCCAGGGCGTGAGCAGCGCCGGGACGAGGCCGAGGACCACCGCCAGCACCACGAGCGGCGCGGCGGCGGCGAGCTCGACGGGGTCGAGGTCGGGGTAGTCCTTCTCCTTCTCGCCGAGCAGCACCCGCTGCACCGTCCAAAGCATCGCCCCCACCAGCACCAAGAGCCCAAGGAGGGCGAACCAGACCATCCAGCGGGTGGTTTCGGCGAGGTAGGCGCCCCAGAGCGACTGGAACTCGCCCAAGAACCCCGCGAGTCCGGGCAGGCCGAGGCCCCCGAGGAGGGCGAGCCAGAAGATCCCGCCGAGCACCGGCATGCTGGCGTAGACGCCGCGCATCGCTCCGATCTCGCGGGTGTGGGTGCGCTCGGCCAGGAGCCCCACCATCAAGAAGAGGAGCCCGGTGATCAGCCCGTGGGCGACCATCTGGTAGACCGCCCCGTGGAGCCCGATCGCGGTCATTGAGGCGATCCCCAAGAGGACGTAGCCCATGTGGTTCACCGAGGAGTTCGCGATCAGGCGCTTCAGGTCCCGCTGGGCCAGGGTGACGTAGGCGCCGTAGACGATCGAGGTAAGCGCGAGCACCCCGAGCACGGCGGAAAAGCGCGAAAGCTCCCCGGGGAAGAGCCCCAGGTTGAAGCGGATCAGGCCGTAGCCGCCCATCTTGAGGAGCACCCCGGCGAGGAAGATCGAGCCCGCGGTGGGCGCCTGGGTGTGGGCGTGGGGGAGCCAGGTGTGGAGCGGCACGCTCGGGAGCTTGATCAAGAACGCCAGGGCAAAGCCCCAAAAGAGCCAGGCCGCCGCCGGGAGCGCGGCGAGGTAGGGCACGGCCTGCTGGAGCTCGAGGTAGTCGAAGGTGAGCTTCCCGAGCTCGGCGCTCGCGAGGTAGGCGGTGCCGAGGATCGCGGCCAGCATCAACACCGAGCCCACGAGCGAGTAGAGCAGGAACTTCACCGCCGCGTAGCGGCGCTCCTCGTAGCCCCAGACCGCGATCACGAAGTACATCGGCACCAGCACGATCTCGAAGAAGACGAAGAAGAGCAGGAGGTCTAAAGCGGCGAAGACGCCGGTGAGCGCCCCCTCCAAGAGCAGGAGCAGGGCGAAGAAGGCGCGCTCTTTCTTCCGCCAGCTCGCGAGCACGCTGACCACGGTGAGGAGCGCGGTCAGCACCACGAAGGGGAGCGCGATGCCGTCGAGGGCCACGTGGTAGCTCGCGCCCAGAAACGGCATCCAGGAGAGCTTTTCTTCGAAGGCGAAGCCCTCGCCGGGGTAGCGGAAGTAAAGGGCGAGGGAGAGCAGGGTGAGGACCGCCGAGACCCCGAGGGCGAAGCGCTTTGCGAAGGCGGCTTCCTCGTCCTGGTAAAGCGCGATCACCAGCGCCGCCAGGAAGGGGACGAAGATCAAGAGGCTTACCACCGCACACCTCCCAGGATCAAGAGGATCGCGCCCAGCACCACGTAGGCGGCGTAGGTGGCGACCCGGCCGCTATTCAGCCAGCGAAGCGCCTGCCCCAGCGCCCCGGTGGCGTAGGCGGCGAGGTCCACCAGGAAGTCCACCACGTAGGTGTCGAGGATCCAGAGCAGGTCGGTGGGCCACTGGGCGACCCGGGCGACGACCTTGTAGTAGAACTCGTCGAGGTAAAGCCGCCGCTGCAGCGCCGCCACCACCGGGTCGGGGAGCCGCTGGGTGAGGGGATCCTTGGCGTAGAGGAAGAGGGCGAGGGAGAGCCCGGCGAGCGCCACCAGCGTCCCCAGCACGTACCCGCCGAGGAGCTTGGCGGCGGGGAGCACCTCGGGCCCCTCCGCGGGGTAGACGAAGAGAAGGAGCTTCTGCCCGAAGAGCGGGCTGCCCCAAAAGCCCACCACCAGGCTGAGCGCGGCGAGCCCGAGGAGGGCGGTGGTCATCACCGGCTCGGACTCGTGGGGG
>JALVVO010000156.1 GCA_027023345.1 Thermaceae bacterium | reverse complement strand
GTTCCTCTACCTGCCCCCGCCCGTGGGCGAGACCGAGGGAACGATCGAGCTCCTCGCCGAGTGGGCGCTCGAGGCCGGGGGCTGGAAGCGGAGCTTTTCCCTAAAGCGCGACGACCGGCGGGTCCGGGGGCGGCTTTACCTCACCGCCACCGCTGAAAAGACCGAGAAGACCGACCCCTACGTCCGCTTCACCCTGGAGCGGACCTTCGACACCGCGCCCGACGCCCCCACCCCCACCGGCCGCTACCCCACCCCCGAGGTCGAGCTCGCCTGGCGCAAGGGGGTGCGCCTCGGAAGCCTCTCGCTCACCGGCCGGGCGGTGGTCGGGGGCTACGAGGCCGCCACCAACCGGCAAAACCGCTCGGCCCGGGCCCTCGGCCCCCGGGCGCTCGCCGGGAGGGTGCTGCTCGAGCACCGCGAGCGCTTCGCCCCCCGCCTCCCGAAAGGCGTCTTCCTCTCGGGCGAGAACGCCTTCACCGGCTACTACTATAGCACCGCCGAGGTCCAGGTGGACTGGCAAAGCTCACTCAAGGCCGGGCTCCGGGCCGGCCCCCTCGAGACCGGCCTTCGCCTCACGCGCCGGGTCCGGGAGGGCGAGACCCCCTTTGCCTTCGACCGCCTGCCCACCCGGCGGAGCGCCGCGCTCGTCCCCTACCTTCGGCTGAAACCAAAGCCCTTCGAGTTCTCGCTGGAGTCGGGCTACGAGTTCTTCGAAAAAACCCTCCTCCCCCTCGCCGCCGAGGCCAAGGTCAAGGAGGGGGCGCTCTTCGCCCGGATCCGCTACCGGCGTGAGCTCGAAGAAGGAAAACCCCTCGCCGTCGCCGGCGAACTAAACTTAAGCCCCCGCCCCTTCAGCCTCCGGGCCACGCTCGGCTACCGCTGGGACGAGGACCGCTACGACCCCCTGACCCTTCGGGCGAGCTACGCCCTCCCCGGGGGCAGCGCCACCCTCTCCACCCGCTACGACCCGGGGGAGGGACGCTTCCTCCATAGCCAGGCGAGCCTCGCCTTCCGCCAGGGGCAGAGGAGCGCGAGCCTCCAGGCCACCTACGACCACCGCCGGGAGGTCCTCGCCGCTAACGCGAGCCTTGGGCTCGGGCCCTTGAAGCTCGGGGGGCGGCTCCGCTACCCCCGTCCCGACGGGATGGAGGAACCCGAAGACCCGAGCGAGGGCAAGCTCGACGCCGGCCTCACCCTCGCCTACCGCACCCACCGGGCGGAGCTCTCCGCCCGGCTCGCCGGCGAGGGGATCGAGCAAGCGAGCCTCACGCTCAAAAGCAGCGGCAACGCGCCCGAGGGCCGCTGGGACGCCGCCCTCAGGCTCCACCTCCCCGACCTCGAGGACCCCGGGGTCTACGTCCGGGAGCTCGCCCTCCGGGGCGGGGTCGAGCTCACCCCCTCCCTCGCCATCCAGGGAGGGCTCGGCTACCGCCGAAGCGGCGGGCGAGAGACCCTTGCCTTCCAAAACTTCGGCGTCACCCTGGCGCTTAGCCGCGAGGGGCCGACCCGGGTCTTCCTCTCCACCTTCTTAAACCAAAGCTTCGACCTAAGAAGCGGGGAGCCCACGCCCCTGAAGCCCCGCTTCGTCCTTACCTACGACCGCTGCTGCTGGGCGCTCCGCTACACCATCGACACCGAGAAGGAGGAGGTTCGCCTGAGCCTCGTCTACGCGGGGAGGAGCGCGGACCTTGCCTTCGACGACGAGGGCATCCTCCTCCCCGGGGGGGTGCGCCTGCCGTGAGGAGGCTTTTCCTTCTTTTCCTTCTGGCCCTGGCCCTCGCCGCCTGCGAGGGCACGCGGGAACCCGAGCTCCCGGTGGTGCTTTTGGCGGCCGACGACGGGGGCGTTTCCTTCCACCTCACCCGCGCCCTCAGGGAGGGAAGCTCAGGGGCCCTCGGCCGCTGGAGCCTCGCCGGCGTCCAGGACCTCGCCGCCGACGAAAAGCTCTGGGTCCTCACCGACGCCGAGCTCCGCCGCTACGCCACCGACGGCTTCACCGAGGACGCCGCCCCGGCCGAGGGGGACGCCCTCGAGGCCGCCTGGCCCCTCCCTGACGGCTGCGCCGGCGGCCACCTGGCGCTCGGGGAACGCGAGGTCCTCGTCTTCTGCGCCCCCGAGCGGGTCTGGCGCCTGGAAAAGGACGCCGCCCCCGACGACGAACCGGCGGCGCTGGACACCGCCGATTTTGCGGGCTTTACCCCCCTCGACCTCGCTCTCTTCCCCACCGACTCGGGCGACCGCCCGGCCCTCGCCTACGCCCGGGCCTCGGGCTGGCACTTCGAGCTCCTCGGCGAGGGGCCCGCGTTCGCGCGGGACCTCGCGACCCCGGAGCGAGCCGAGCCCCTTCGCCTCCACCTCGCCGCCGCCGAAGGCGCGCTCTGGGCGCTCGCGGGGGGCGAGCTCTGGCGCTTCGACGGAGGCACCCTCACGAAGAAGGCCGTGGCCAAGGAAGCCCGCCCCGAGCAGCTCACCGGCGACCTCGGGGTGGCCGTCGCCTACGGCGAGGGCTTCCTGATGCTGAGCGGGGACGAGCGCTACGAGGTCGCCTACCCTCTCGTCGCCGCCGGCTGGCTCGACCCCGACCTCTACCTCTACCTGGCAACCGGCGAGTACCTGCTCGTCTACGACGCCGCCGGGCTGCCGCCCCAACGGCTTCGGTCCCTTTCCCTCCCTGGGGTCCGGGCCCTCTCCGGCTTCGTCCTGCGCTAGGCTACCTTCCATGAGAGTCGCGATCGCGCTCGCCAAGGACGGAAAGGGGGTCTACCCCGGCCCCTTCGGCCACGCCCCCTTCTACGCGGTCTTCGAGGTGGAGGGGGAAGGGTGCCGGGAGCTCGGGCGGCTGGAAAACCCCTACGCCCGGGAAGAAGGCGGCAACAAGCCCGCAAAGCTCAAGGACCTGCTCGCCGGCACCGCCCTCTGGGTGGGCCGGCGCTTCGGCCACGACGAACCCCACCACCACGCCCACGCCGCCCCGCCGGTCCCCACCCGAAAGACCGAGGCCGAGACCCTGGCGGAGGCGCTCGAGGAGCTGGGATGCACCTCCACCACGTAGGCCACGCGGTCGAGGACCTCGAGGAGGCGAAGGCCCGCTACGCCCTCCTCGGCTTCAGGGTCCGGGCCGAGGGGGAAGTCGAAAGCCAGGGGGTGCGGGTGGCGATGCTCGAGCCCCCGGGAGGCGGGGCGCTCCTCGAACTCCTCGAGCCCACCGGCCCCGAGACCCCGGTGGGGCGGTTCCTCGCCCGCCGCGGCCCGGGCCTCCACCACCTGGCCTTCGCCGTCCCCGACCTTGAGGCCAAGCTCGCCGAGCTCAGGGCCGAGGGCCTCCCGCTCGTGGACGAGGCCCCGAGGATGGGCTTTGGCGGCCACCTCGTCGCCTTCGTCCACCCTAGGGCCTTCCACGGGGTGCTGGTCGAGCTGGTCGAGGAATGAACCGGGCCTACCTCGCCGCCGCCCTCCTCTACATGGCGGCGATCTTCGCCCTCTCCTCGCTCCCGGGGAGCGCAGCCGGGATCCCCCCGCCCTGGGACAAGCTCGCGCACTTCCTCGAGTACGCCGTCCTCGGCTTCCTGCTCGGCCGGGGCACCGGGCAGTTTGACCTTGCCCTCGCGATCGCCGCCCTCTACGGCTTAAGCGACGAGCTCCACCAAGCCTTCGTCCCCGGCCGCGAGGCGAGCATTCTGGACTGGCTCGCCGACGCCCTCGGCGCGGCGTTCGGGGCCGCCCTCAGTCGTCGTCCCGCGGGCGCATCTCCCACGCGCCGGTAATCGGGTTGTAGGTGGGCTCGTAGTCCTCCCGCCCGGTCTCGAAGCGGTCCTCGACCGGGTTGTAGACCGGCCCCGCGTCCTTTCGCTGAATGTCGAACCGGTCCGCCGCGGGGTTGTAGACCGGCCCCGACCCCGGCGGGGCGTACCGGTAGCGCCCCGTCACCGGGTTGTACTGGAGCTCCCAGTCCTCGGGCACCACCTCCCAGGTGCCCTCCACCGGGTTGTACTTGCGGACCTTCACGCCTCCATTCTAGACGGCGAAGGCCCAGCGTCCCCGCTTCATCAGCACCACCTCGCGCCCGTCTTCGTGGACGCCGAGGACGTCCACCTCCTCGGAGCCGATCATCCAGTCCTGGTGGACGAGGCTTTCGTTCATGCCCCTCGCCTTCCGCGCTTCGGGGGCAAAGCGGTCGGCGTCCTTGAGGTTTTCGCTGTAGGCCTGGCCGAAGGCGAGGTGGCTCGCGGCGTTTTCGTCGAAGAGGGTGTTGAGGAAAAGCACCCCCGCCCTCCGCACGCCGGAGTCGGCGGGGACGAGCGCGACCTCGCCGAGCCTTTTGGCCCCCTCGTCGGTGGCGAGCAGGGCCCGGATGGCCTCGAGCCCCTCCTCCGCCCGCACCTCGACCGCGACCCCGCCCTCGAAGCGGACCTCGAGCCCCTTGACCAGTACCCCGTTCAAGGTGAAGGGCATCGTCGCCCGCACCCGGCCGAAGACCCGCTCCCGGTGGGGCATGGTGAAGACCTCCTCGGTGGGGATGTTGGGGAGCACGCGGAGGCCGTTCCTGGCCTCGCCCCAGCCCCCCTTCCAGACGTGCCCCTCGGCGAGGCCCACGGTGAGGTCGGTACCGGGGCCGAGGAAGCGAAGGGCGTGGAAGTTTTGCTCGGTGAGCCAGCGGGCCCGGGCGGAGAGCTCGTCGGCGCGGGCGGTCCACTCGGCCAGGGGGTCCTCGGCGTCGAGGCGGGTCGCGACCTGGATCGCCTCCCCAAGCCGCGAAAGGGCCTCGTCCTCGGAAAGCTCGGGGAAGACCGCCCGGGCCCAGCTCCGGACCGGGTAGCCGACGATCGTCCAGTTGGTGGCAAAGCGCGAGATCGGGAGCAGCACCGGGCGGTAGGCGCGCGCGTGGGCCTGCATGGCCCGTCCGACGCGCTCCGGGGGGAACCCGGCGAGGAGGCGGGGGTCCTCGCCGACCACCGCGAGCCGGGCCATCTCGCCGCTTTCGAGCCGCTCCCCGATCGCCCGGTAGAGCCACTCGGGGGCGTACTCGAGCGCCGCCTCGCTCGCGAGCTCAAAGCGGAGGCGAGAGAGCTCGTCGTCGCCGAAAAAGGGCACGACCGCAACCCCGCCGGCCCGGTAGACCTCGCGGGCGATCGCCCGCACCAGGGGAAGCTGTTCCACGTGGGCGGTGAGGAAGACCTCCTGCCCCTCGCGGAGGTTCAAGCCCACCCGAACGGCCAGCCTGGCTAGCTTCTCCTCAAAGCTCATAGGTGCTCCTTCCACCAAGCAAGGTAGGCGTTCAGCCGGGCCACGCGGCGGTCCGGCCGGCCCGACCGAGAGAGATCATGCCCTTCTTCCGGCACCCGGAAAAACCGGGTCTTCACCCCGCGGTCAAAGAGCGCCGCGAACCAGGTCTCCCCCTGGTCGATGGGGCAGCGGTGGTCCTCTTCGGCGTGGACCACGAGGGTCGGGGCCTGGACCTGATGGGCGTACTTCAGCGGGCTCTTTTCCCAAAGCACCCCGGGGTCCTTCCAGGGGTCGGCAAAAAGCTGCATTCGAACGAAGGGCGGGCCGATGTCGGAGGCACCGAAGAAGCTCAGCCAGTTCGCGATCGAACGGTCGGTGACCGCGGCCTTGAAGCGCTCCGGATGCCGGCCGGTGAGCCAGTTCGTCATGTACCCGCCGTAGCTGCCGCCGGCGACCCCAATCCGGGAGGGGTCGAGGGGAAAGCGCCTTAAGGCCTCGTCCAAAAGCCCGAGGAGGTCGGCCTCGTCGATCTCTCCCCAGCGCCCCTTGAGCCTCGCGTAGTCCTCGCCGTAGCCGGTCGAGCCCCGGGGGTTGCCGAAGACCACGGCGTAGCCCTTCGCGGCAAAGAGCTGGAGTTCGAACATCAGGGCCTCGCCGAAGGCGGTGTGGGGGCCGCCGTGGATGTAGAGGATCGCCGGGTGGGGCCCCTCGCCCTCGGGAAGCAGCGCCCAGCCCGGCACCTCGTGGCCCTCGGGGGCCCGGTAAGAAAACGCCTCGGGGCGCCAGAAGGAAAGCTTGAGCCGGGCGTTCGGGTCGAAGACCTCGCGCCCCTCCCACACAAGCCTTGGCCCATGGTCGAAGTCCTCGACGAGAAGGGCCCTCCCCTCATGGGCGAAGGCGACCACCGACTTCTCCGCGAAGATCCGCTCGGGGGCGCCCCCTTCCTCCAGGCGGTAGAGCACCCCGCGCCCGGCCTCGGTGGCGAGGAAGTAAAGGGCGCCGTCCTCGCCGAAGGCCGGCCCCTGGCGATAGGCGCCGAAGCGCGCGTCCGAGTTCACCGAGTTGCCGAGGTGGCCGCAAAAGAGGACGCGGGGGGCACCGCCGTAGGGAAGGTAGACGAGCTCGGCGAAGCGACCCCCTTCCTCTACCGGCTGGTGGACGAGCGCGAGGCCCCGGGGACCCGCCACAAGGCCGTAAAGCAGGCCTCCCGGGGCGTAGAGCTCTTTTAGCTCGCCCCCTTCGTACCTCCAGAGCGCGACTCGCCAGCGCGCCCGGGCGCGGGCGTCCTCGGCGGCGAGGAAGTAAAGCGCGCCGTCCTCGCCGAAGACCGCCTCCTCCACCGGGGGAAAGCGGGAAAAGAGCCGCCTTGCCCCCAGGTAGACCTCGACCGGGCTCTCGTTCAAAAGCCCCCGGCCGTCCGCCTTGGGGGGCCAGGCCTCGTAGACCCGGGGAAGGCCGGGCTTTGGCCGCTCTTTGGGGCTCCAAGAAAGCACCCGGCCCCGGCCGTCCACGGCGAAGCCCAAAACGCCGTTTTTCGCCCCGGTGACGGGCTCGGGCTCGCCGCCCCGAAGGGGCAGCCGGAAGACCTGGAAGACCTCCCCCTCCTTGCGCAAAAAGTAGAGAAAGTCCCCCTTCCAGACCGGGTTCTTTGCCTCGCCCTGGGTGAGGTAGCGAACCCTTCCCTGCTCGAGGGCGGCCAGGCGGGTCCGGTAGCAGGGCGGGTTCTTGCCCTCGATCCGGGTCTCGAGGAAGAGGGGGCCGCTCGGCCCCTCGGCGAGGCCCGAGAGAAAGCGGAACCGATAGAGCAGCTCGGGGCGCATGCCCCGAGCCTACCAGAATCTGACCCGTGGGTCAGCGCCGGGCCGAAGGCCTCGGCGAAGCGGCGGTGGCCGTGAGGGGCCGGTCCTCGAGGAGAAGGGCGAGCAACCCGGCCAAGGACTCCGCGTCGCCGGCCGCGATCCAAGCCTGGGCGGCCTCGCGCCAGGCCGCCTTGCCCGCCTCCGGCTGGCTCCGGGCCCGCTCGAGGAGGGAGCGGAGGCGGGCGTGGCGCGCGGCCTCGGGGCTCGGGAGCTCGGCGCGGGCGAAGCGACGGCCCACGGCGGCCTCGAGCCGGCGGACCCGGTGGCGCTCGCCGCCCTCGGCGAGGAGGGCGACCGTGCCTCCGCGACCGGCCCGGCCGGTGCGGCCGGAACGATGCTGGTAGGCCTCGGCCCGCTCGGGCAGCTGGTAGTGCACGACCAGGTCCACCTCGGGGACGTCGAGGCCCCGGGCGGCGACGTCGGTGGCGACGAGAACCCGCGTCCTCCCCGCGCGGAAGGCGCCGAGGACGCGCTCCCGGTCCCGCTGGCCGAGGTCGCCGTGCACCGCCCGGGCGGCGTGGCCGCGGGCGTCGAGCGCCTCGGCCACCCGGGCGGCCTCGACCTTGGTGCGAACGAAGACGATGGCCCGCTCGGGCGCCTTGGCGTGGATCAGGTCGGAGAGCACGCCGACCCGCGCCCGGGCGGGCACGCGGTAGACCTCCTCCCGGTAGGCCACGTCCTCGTGCTTGCTCACGTCGGCCACCGCCGGGTCCTGGAGATGGCGTCGGGCGAGCCGCCGGGCCCAAGGGGGCAGGGTGGCGGAGAAGAGCAGGGTCTGGCGCGCCCTCGGGGTGGCCCCGAGCAAGGCCTCGACCTCCTCCTCGAAGCCCATCGAGAGCATCTCGTCGGCCTCGTCGAGGACGGCGACCTCGACCTCGCCGAGGTCGAGCACCCCGCGCTTCAGGTAGTCGCGGGCCCGCCCGGGGGTGGCGACGACGACGTCGGCCCCCACCTTGAGCGCGCGGGCCTGGGCCTGGTAGCCGGTGCCGCCGTAGACGGCGACGACCTTAAGGCCTTCGGCCAGCCAGTCGAGCTCCCGGGCCACCTGCAGGGCGAGCTCGCGGGTAGGCGCGAGCACCAGCGCCCGGGGGGCGCGACCCGGCCGGGTGGAAGGCGGGATCCGTTCGGCGATGGGGAGGGCGAAGGCGAGCGTCTTTCCGGTACCGGTTCGGGCGACGCCCAGGACGTCCCGGCCGGAAAGGGCCGGGGGCAGGGCCTTTTCCTGAATCGGGGTGGGGCGTTCGATGCCGCGCTGGGCAAGGCGACGGACCAACCCGTCGCGGAGGTTGAGGTCCTGAAACTTCATGCGGCTTCCTTTCCGGGGCCTTTCGCCTTCCCCGGAAAGGAAGATCCGCGAAAATCCCCTAAAGCTTTAGGAGCTTAAAGCTAGTGGGCGCCCGGGTCAACCCCCCTCCCTGAACCGGCGCCAGCGCTCGAAGGCAGCGATGGCCCGGGGGAAGCCGAAGAAAAGCGCGGCCTGGAGGAGGGTCTCCTTGACCTCCTGCTCGCTCGCGCCGTTTCGAAGGGCCCCCCTGAAGTGGGTCGCAATCTCCGGCGGGCTGCCGAGCCCCACCAGGGCGGTGATGGCGAGGAGTTCCCGGGTCTTGAGGTCGAGCCCCTCCCGGGAGAGGACCTCCCGGTAGGCGAAGTCCTCGACGTAGCGGGCGAGGTCGGGGTCGAGGGCGGTGAGACGGGCGCGGATCTTCTCCTCGTCCTCGCCCCAGATCCCTTTGAGCGCGTCCATGCCCCTAGCCTACGCCCTAGGCGGAGAAGATCCGCTCGAGCTCAAGAAGGCTCTCGGGGCTCCCCATCGCGGTCACCCGGTCGCCGAGCCGGAGCTGGGTGTAGCCGTGGGTGACGATCGCCTCGTCCCCCCGGTGGATGGCGAGCACCAGCACGTCGGCGGGAAGCCGGAGCTCGCGGAGGGGCACCCCGTCGAGGGCGGGGTCCTCCACCAGGAAGTCCCGGACCTGCTGGCCCTCCTCCTCCCCCAAGAAGAGCGCCACCGCGCCCGGGCTTTGCACGTACTGGGCGAGGAGGTGGACGGTGGCGGTGGTGGGGTCCACCACCTGGCACCCGGCCTCGCGGTAGGCGGCAAGGGGCACCCTGCCCTGGCGCCGGGCCACCCGGGCCCCCACGTCGCGGCCGGCGAGCGCCCGGCAGAGCTCGAGGTTCTCCTCGTCGGTGAGCAGGAAGATGGCGGCCTCGGCCCGACCCGCGGGCGGCCCCTGGTAGAGGGCGACCGAAAGCCCCTCCGCCCGCAGGGCCTCGGCCCGCTCGGGGTCCCGGGTGAAGAGCTCGGGCTGCCAGCCCCCGGCCCGCAGGCGGCGGCAGAGCGCGATCGCCTGGTGGTCGTCGCCGAAGATCCAGACCCGCCGGCTCCGCGCCCGGCTCCTCTTGGCCTCGCCCACCCAGAGGAGGGCCTGCTTGAGCATCGGCGGCCCCACCACCTGATTGAGCACGACCTGGGCCACCACCAGGGTGGCGAAGGTCTCGCCGAAGCCGGGAAAGGTGTCGGCCACCTTCTTGGCCAGGCCCAAGGCCACCCCCGCCTGGGTGACGAAGGCGAGCCCCGAGGCCAGCGCCACCCGGGGCCCCTCCCCGGCGACGAGCGCCCCCAGACCGCTCCCCAGCACGAAGGCCAGGAGCCGGACGAAGAAGAGCCCCAGCGCCACCGGCCAGGTGGTGGCCAGGACGTCGAGGGCGAGCGAGGCCCCGGTCAGGGTGAAGAAGGCGATGAAGACCGCGGGCGAGAGGGCGGCGAGCAGTCGGGTGAACTCGTCGCGGTAGGGGCTGTCGTTGACCACCCAGAACGCCGCCAGCACCCCGGCGAGGAGCGGCTCGGGAGTGACGGGCTGGTGGAACCAGTGGAGGGTGGCCTCCTCCAGCCCCCGGGCGAGCACGAAGCCGCCGTAGCCGAGCAGCAGGAGCCCGAGCCCCTTGACCGCGGGGACGAACCGGGCGGCGAGGAGGCGGAGGAGCAGGAAGAAGAGCACGTAGCCGAGGGCGAGGGAGAGCAGGAGGTCGGTGAGCAGGACCGGCAGGAAGAGCGCGCTCAAGGGCGCGCCGTTCGCCCAGGAGCGGGCGAGCTCGAGCCCCACGGCGAACAGCACGATGACCACCACATCCGAGACCACCGTGGTCCCCAGCACGAGCTGGGTGAAGGGCCCCTTGGCGGAGAGCTCCTTGATCACCGCGATCGCCGAGGAGGGCGAGCGGGCCAGGAGGATCACCCCCATCAGGAGGGCGAAGGCGAGCGCCGCCCCCTCCCCCAGGCCCCGGGCCTCGGGGAGCGCGGGAAGGAGGCGGAGCGTGACCCAGACC
>JALVVO010000155.1 GCA_027023345.1 Thermaceae bacterium | reverse complement strand
GGCCCGCCCCGAGGGCTTCCCCACCGACGACTGGGGGGCGCTCGCCGCCCACGCCGCCCAGGTAGTGGCCGCGTGGGTCGAGGAGCTCGCCGAGGCCGTCCCCCGCTGGCAGGCGGAGCGCGGCCTTCCCCTCTACGCCGGCGGGTTCTCGATGGGGGCCTACGTCTGGCACGAGCTCATCAGCCGAAGGCTCGTCCACCCGGTGGCGGCGGCGCTCTTCGGCATGGGGGCGATCCCGAACGTGCCGCTCCCCGAAGGCGCCGAAAGCCCCCTGGAACGGGCCGAGGCCTACCCCCCGACCGCCCTCTTGCAGGTTCACGGCGAGGACGACGCGATCGTCGCCCTCGAGCTCGTCGAGCGCACGGTCGAGGCCCTCCGCCCGGCCTACGCCCGCCACCCGGGGCGGCTCGCCCTCTTGAGGGTGGCCGGCGCCGGCCACGAGCTCACCCCGGGCATGGCCGCGGCCGCCGCCGGCTGGCTCTCCGCCTGGGGGCCCGATGCCTAGGGAGCGCCTCGCCATCGAGGGCGTCCCCGCCCTCCTCGCCGGCCCCGAGCGCCCGCGGGGCGCGGTGCTCTTCCTCCACGGCGCCGGCGGCAGCAAGGAGCGCACCGCCGCCCTCGCCGGCCCCTTGCACGAGGCCGGCTTCCTCACCCTCCACCCCGACGCCCTCCACCACGGCGAGCGGAAAGGGGGCGCCGGGGACGTCTTCCGGGACAAGGCGAAGATCGTCGAGGCCCAGCTCGCCTCGATCGAGGAGGCCCCCCGCCTCCTCGCTTGGCTCCGTGCGCGCTTTCCCGGGCTCCCCCTCTTCGCCGTGGGGGCCAGCATGGGCGGGTACGTGGTCCACGAGCTCTTAGCCCGGGGCGAGGTCCTCGCCGCCGCCGCGGTTTGGATGAGCGCGGCCCGGCCGCCCGACTGGCTTGTCCCCGCCCTGCCCCCGGGCTTCGTCCCCGCGATCGAGCGGGCCGGGGGCTACCGGGGCGTGCCCCTCCTCCACCTCCACGGCGACGCCGACGCCATCGTGCCCCTGCGGCTTGCGGAAGAGACGATCGAGACGCTAAGAAGCCGCTATCCCCCGGGCCGGCTCGCCCTCGCCGTGCTCCCCGGGGTGGGCCACGCCCCCCGGCCGGAGATGGCGGCGCTCAGCGCGGGGTGGTTTCTGAGGTGGCGCTTCGAATCGGCCTGATCGGCTACCGGCACCGTTTTCCCGAGCTCCCCCCCTCGGCGCGGTTTCGGCGCTACGCCGAGCTCTTCTCCACCGTCGAGCTCCCCCAGACGAGAAACCGCATCCCCGAAAAGGAGGTGGTCCTCCGCTGGGCCCGCCGCGCCCCCGAGGGCTTCGTCTACAGCTTCCAGGCGCCCAAGTACCTCACCTACCGTCCGAGCGGCGAGGAGCGGCGGACGCTTCGGAAGTTCCTCCGCCGCTTCCACCTGCTCGGGCGGCACCGGGGCGGGGTGCGGTTTTCGCTCCCCGAGGACCTCGACCCCGCCGCGTTCGGGGAGTGGCTCGCGATGCTCGAGGGCCTCGGCCTTCCCGGCGACTACGCCTTCGAGGGGCCGAGGGCGCTCGAGGAACGGGCGCTCGCGGCCGGCCACGCCGCCGTTCGCCTGGCCCAGGGGCCCTTTCTCTACCGGATCGAGCCCGAGGACCCGCCCCTCGAAGCCCCGGGCTACGCCTACTTCGAGGACCTCGCCCGGGCCCTTCGCTACTCCACCCGGGCCCAGGGCGGGACCAGCACGAACCAGACCCGGTAGGGGGTGAGGTCGAGGGCGCGATCCTCGGCGTCGGTAAGGGCGAACCCGCCGGCACCGAGCCGCCAGCGAACCGGGAGGTAGCGGCCCTTTAGGTAAATGGCTCCCTCCCCTTCGGAAAGCCGAAGGTCGAGCCTGCCCACCTCGTCCCGAACCCGGGCCTTGACGAAGAGCACCGCCACCGCGTCCACCCGGGCCGGGGTGGGCGCGCCGTTTCGCAGCCAGCGGTAGGCGCCCTCCTGGTAGCGGAAGGCGGTCTGGTAGTCGGGGGCGAAGCGGACGCGGACGAGCTCGCCGGGGGCGGCGCCCTCGGGGGGCAGGAAGGCCGCCCCCTTCTTGACCTCGAACCGATCCAGCCCCAGCCGCCTGAGCTCGGCGCGGACCCGGCCGAGGTCGGCGTAGGCGTTGTGGGGCGGGCGGCGGCCCTTGGTGCGCACGAAGCGGCGGCGGTCAAAAAGGCCGTCAAAGGTCACGTAGCCCCCTTCCTCGATCCGCTTTTGGGCCAGAGGGCTTCCGCCCACGTGGACGAGGAAGGCCTCGAGGGCGTCGGCGAGCTCGAGCATGTAGAGCCGGGCGCTCCGGACCGGGCCCACGAGCCCCGTCTCGCCCCCCCGGGTCTCGAAGAGGAGCCGGGTCACCCCGCCCTCGACCGGGACCTCGTAGACCCGGCGGG